>JAQIBO010000390.1 GCA_027859055.1 Spirochaeta sp. | reverse complement strand
GCAGAAGATCAAGCAGACCGAGAAGCGCCCGCCGATCATCGTTTTGTCCGCCCTTTCCAAACGGGAAACGGTAATGCAGGCGCTTCAGCTCGGCGTCTCCAGTTACATGATCAAGCCGCTGAAGCCGCAGGCTATCCGAGTGAAAGCTTCCGAGATTCTGCAAATGAACTTCTAAGGACACCGGCATTTCGAGGCACCATGAAAAACAGTGACGCCAATTTCGGTCGCCAGTTTCAGGTAGTTTTTGAACAGTCTCCGATTGGAATCGTCGTCATGGATGCGGTCGGGCGGATTCAGTACGCGAATACATCTGTGCGTGATTTCCTCGGATATTCCGAGGAAGAGCTGAGCGACGGGTTCCTCACTACCTTTTCTCATCAGGAAGACTCCGAGTTTTTCCAGACCCTCTTTGCAGAGATCGTCGAGGGCGACCGCGACGAATTTCAGGTCGTTTCCCGGTGCAAGCAACGCACCGGTTCCGTCGCGTGGTGGCGGGTGGACATGCGGTCCGTCCGGCCGAGCGGCGGGGCGCCGTTCATGATCGCCGTGGTTGACGACATCACCTCGCAAAAGAACGATGAAGAACGGCTGCGACGGGCCAAAGAGCTGGCCGAGGCGGCTACCCGCACCAAAAGCACGTTTCTTGCAAATATGAGCCACGAAATACGGACGCCGTTGCATACGATCAACGGTATGGCCGAGCTCATGCGCGAGACAGGGCTGGACGAAGAGCAACTGGAATACCTTCACCAGATCCAGTTTGCAAGTGAAGTGCTTCTCGGGCTCATTAACGATATTCTCGATTTTTCCAAGATTGAGGCGGGACGCCTCCAGTTGGAACAGATTCGATTTGAACCGGTCAAAATGATCGAAGACGCGGTAGACATGGTCAGCATGCAGGCTCACCGAAAGGGTCTTGAGGTAGTTCTTCACACCGATGCGGAGTTACCGCTGTCCGTTGTCGGGGATCCCAACCGGATTCGCCAGGTGGTCGTCAACCTTGTGAACAACGCGGTCAAATTCACCGAAGAGGGCCATATCCGCGTATCCGCGGAACTGCGGCGTCAAAGGGGCGTACCCCGGATGCTCGTCCAGGTCAAGGACACGGGAATCGGTATTCCCGAAGAGCGGCAAAACCGGCTCTTTCAACCGTTCAGCCAGGTTGACGCGTCGATGACGCGCAAGTTTGGCGGGACCGGACTTGGTCTTTCCATCTCCCGCGATCTTGTCGGAATGATGAACGGAAAGATCGGCGTGAAGAGTAAACCGGCTCTCGGGTCAAATTTCTGGTTTACCCTTCCCCTGGACTCGCCGAGTGAAGAAACCGCCACGACTGATCCGCCACGAGGCGTGCCGAATGACTGTCTCTGTCTTATCGTCGACGACAACCGTGAAAGCCGGACGATCATGGAACGCTACCTTCAGCGGTGGGGTATTCGGGTGGAAACCAACGGCGATGCAGCCGCATCGCTGGCGCGCCTCGAGCGGGCGGTCGAACAGGGTACTACGCCGGACATCGTGTTTGTCGACTTGCGTCTGCCCAGTATGGACGGATGGCAGCTTGCGTCAGAAATCCGGAATGACCATCGGTTTGACAAAATTCCTCTGGTGCTCATGAGCCCCACCGGCGTCAGTTCCGGTGATGCAAAGATGAAACTGCTCCGCTGGTTTAAGGCGTATATCAACAAACCGGTTAAGCCGCGCGAACTCAAACAGGCGTTTGAGGCGGTATTCGCCGACGATATCGAAGAACTGGAGGCGGTCGACACTGATGGCCACGCCGCGCCGGCGCCGTTGGCGCGCGACACGGTCACGTTACCGGAAACGGTTCTCGTTGCGGAAGATCACTTCGTGAATCAGCAGCTTTTCCAGACAATTCTCGAAAAACGGGGGTTTCGGACGCTGGTGGCCTCGGATGGTTCAGAAGCGGTCGAGGCGGTTCAGGCTAATCCGGAGATCGGCCTGATATTTATGGATGTCCAGATGCCGAATCTCAACGGATACGATGCAACTACCAAAATCCGGGAGCTTGGTATCGACACTCCAATTGTCGCGGTGACCGCGAATGCGCTTTCCGGAGATCGTGATCGCTGCGTCCGCGTTGGCATGAACGAATACATGTCAAAGCCGTTCAAGAAAAATGATATTGATGCGGTTCTTGAACGCCTGAAGACTGCGGGTTTTTTCCGCGCCGCCGACGATTTGGCTGATGATGCACAGTTGGTCTCCGTTCTCGAGGAACTGGACGCCGACGATGTCCCGGTGGATGAGGCGGTCGGGGAGGTAAGTACGCCCGGTGACGACCCGCCGATGGACATTGACGCGACGGTCGAAGCGTTCATGGGAGACGGTGCGACCGCTGCGCGTGTGAGCCGCAAGTTTGCGGAAAAGCTACCCGGTCAGCTCGCGGAAGTGGTGAACTTCATCGAGGCGGAGAAGATGACCGACGCGCGCATCGTTATTCACGCGGTGAAGGGCGGAGCGTGGAACCTCAACTGTCCTGACCTCGGTGAGGCTGCCCGAATCGTGGAGGATGACTGCGCCGCCGACCGCGGCGATGACGCATTGGCGCATCTTGAACGCGTCCGACAGGAAGCGGAGCGGTACAGATCGTTCATTGCAACCGCAGAGTTTCCCGAATAGCCGTCTGACTGTCCTCGATATCTGAACGCCTGAATGAGGAATTCTCTGTACTGGTCCGCGAGCGGTAGCTGTCATTTTCACAAAACATAGTTATATTGTCAGGTATAGGAGGTGCACGATGCATAGACTGATTTTCATTCTTGGTCTGACTCTGGGAATCTCAGCGCTTTCGTTTGCCGGCGGCTCCGGAGAGGACGAACGGTTGATGAATAATACGGACAAGTCGGTTTCGGAGTCTGCAGATGACTCACAGGAGGATAAAAATATCGACAGGGAGTTACTGAAATACCTTACCCCGGCGGAACAGGAACTGGTGGGTGCGTACCACGTCGGTGACTCGTTCCCCGTAACGCTGACCGAAGAAGAGTGGCGCAGCCGACTCGATACCTTTCAGTACCACGTATTGAGAGAACACGGGACAGAGCGTGCGTTCAGCGGTCCGCTCTATGACAATACCGAACGAGGAACCTACTATTCGGCGGCGACGGGGGAACCGTTGTTTCATTCGGATACGAAGTTTGCCAGCGGAACAGGATGGCCGAGTTTCACCGAACCGTTTCAACCGGACGCGGTACGGTACCGGGTCGACCGGAGTTACGGCATGGTTCGTGTTGAAGTCGTGGACAGTTTGAGCGGCTCACATCTCGGGCACGTGTTTCCCGATGGTCCGGAACCGACGGGGCTGCGGTACTGTCTTAACTCGGCCTCGCTGCTCTTTGTTCCTGAAGGAGAAGATCCGCCTGCGCTGATCACCGACCAGCTCGAGGGCTGATCGTGAACGAAGCCCCTTCTATACGGAGCGGCTTTTCTGAAAGAAATCCACAGCAGTCTGTAACCGACCGACCGGTTGTTTGTTATTACAGGTAGACCAAGCACGCACCAATTTTTTAACCCCGGGGATTTTACCTCCTTTGCCCCGGGGTTATTTTTTTGTCCAGCGGGCCGCGTCGAGATCAACGTGGTCGGATCAACGCGGCCCCGTAGGTGAAGCCCCCGCCAAACGCCGTAATACCCCAGATTTCGTCCTTGGTGCCCTCCGGAAGTAGCTCGTTCAGACAGATAGGGATCGTACTTGAGCTGGTATTGCCGTTGTCGGCGATGTTGCTGTACATCCGGTCGTGATCCAGTTTCATCCGTTGCCGGATCGCGTTGATAATGCGCTGGTTCGCCTGATGCGGTATGTAGCGGTCCAGGGAATCCGGGAGAACCCCGGCGGCCTCGGCACCGGCCGAGAGCGTCTCCATCATCGCGCGGACCGCCTCGAGGTATACCTTGGGGCCGTCCATCGCGACGGGTTGGTCGATCTCCTGCGGAACGCGTAGTGATTCGCCGGACTCACCCTGCGCGGCGATAATGGGTCGGTCTACCGATGCGCGGGCGGTTCCGGCGATCGGCGATGCGCTTCCTCCAACGAGGGTTGCCGTTGCGGCGTCACCGAAAATCGGCGCGGTACCGCCGTCGTGCATATCCAGACGGGGGCTGAGTACTTCACTGGTAACCAGGAGAACCAGCTTGTCCGGGCTGTTGCTCAGATAGTCCCAGGCGATATGCAGGCCGTAGATATACCCTGAACACGCTGCGTTAATGTCGAAGGCGGGGCACGTCGAGGTGTTGTCACCGTTGGAAAGGGCGTACTGAAGCAACGTCCCCATCGAGGGCGTGGTGCTTGTCGGCGTGCCCGTCGAGAAAACTATCATTCCGATATCGGCGATCGTGAGCCCTGATTGTTCGAGAACCGACCGGGAGGCGTCTACCGCCAGCGAAAGCGTATCTTCGCCCTCGACGACCCAGGGACGACGGGCTATGCCTGTTCGTTTCTCGATATCCACGGCGTCCCAGTCGGGGGTCATCGTGGCGATCTCCGCGTTCTCGACCAGTCGGGAACCCTTGCGTACCGCGGTTGCTCCGATCAGGCAGACGTCGGTGTCCACCGGGGAGCGGTCCGTCGGACCGGTGACGGCGCCCGGTACGGTGGCGCTGCGTCGGTGACTGCCGCCAACGGTCAGGCCGGAGATGATCGGGTCACCGGGGTTTTCCCGGGTCAGCGGTTTGATATGGGCCGGTGCGTCAACCGCCGTGCGGACGCGGGCTATCGGGGTTCCTACCGGGACGTTATCGCCTTCTTCAATCAGCAACTCCGCGACCGTTCCGGCAACGGGGGATTTCAATTCCGCGGCAGCCTTGTCAGCCTCCACCTCGGCGATAAGGTCACCTTCGGCGATCTCATCACCGGGGGCAACTTTCCATTCCAGGACGGAGACGGTCTCGTCGGAGGGGCTGGAGCCGATAGCCTCAACGTCAAAAACACCCGCCTCGCCGGCATCATCCCGTTTCCAGATCACCGAACCACCGAGGAGATCCACGGCGGTTTCAAGAATTCGTTTGTATGAGGGAAGTACGTCCAGCTGGTTTCCGAAGTTACACGGAACGTAGGTGTCCGGGCGGGTGACGCGGCGGGAGATCACGTGGCGGCGGCTGCGTTCGCTCACAGTGGAGACCACTTCGGCGCCGAAACCGGCGGTGTGGTTATCCTCGTGGGTCACGATCAACCGACCGGTCTTCTCGGCGCTGGCGATAACCGTTTCCTCGTCCCACGGCACCAGGCTGCGGAGATCCAGGAGATCCACCGTGGCACCGTGCTCCTCAAGTACCTCCGCCGCATGGACAGCGAGGGGAACCGTATTTCCGTACGCAACGATCGTGATGTCATCACCGGAGCGCACGCGGCGCGCCACACCGATTGGAACGATCTGCCGGGCAACGTCGCGGCTTGTCATGCGGGCGCGGTCGTTGAGCTGGTTCTTGGGGTAGAAAAAGATCGTCGGCCGTTCCGATTCGAACGCGGCGTTGAGAAGCCCGGCGGCGTCCCCCGCGGAGGAGGGCATAAAGACGTCGACCCCGGGGGTATGGGCAACGAGCGCCTCCAGGGTGGATGCGTGAAACGGGCCCAGGCCCGGGCGATATCCGCCGGCGGTTATCATGACGATCAGCGGCACCTTCCATGCACCGTCGGTTCGCCAGAACATGCTTCCCAGTTCCGCAAAGATCTGGTTGTAGGCGATGGGGAGAAAGTCGGCAAACTGAAGAAATGCCACCTGGCGGCCACCGGCAAGAGCGCGACCGATCGAGACGCCCAGAATCAGCGACTCGCTGAGTGGACTGTTCTGGATCCGCGTGCCGTATTTCTCTCCGAGGCCACGGGTGATACCAAAGACGTCGCCTTTCGGGTCCTCCAAATCCTCCCCGAACAGGGTGACCCGCTCGTCCGCGGCCATCCGGGCGTCGAGGACCTCGCGGATCGCCTCGAGCATCACCAGGTCGTCGGAACCGTCGCCGAGGTACTCAGTTGCGTGGTCGGTCAGCCGCGCCGAAAGCTCCTGTTTGGCACCCACGGTTGGCTGCGGTTCGGCGCTTATCTGTGCTCGGCGCGCATCTTCCACCAGACGTGTATGGATCTGCTCCTCTTCAGCGGCAAGTTCCGCCTCGGAGACTCCCATATCGAGGAGCTGGGCGCGTAGAAGTGCCACAGGATCTCCCGTTTTCGCAGCTGCGGCTATCTCGTCGGGACTCCGGTACACGCGCTGGTCGTCGGCATTGGTGTGGTTATGAAGCCGCTCCACCGTGAAGATAACGATGCGCGGTTTGCGGTCCTCGCGGATGCCGCCGACGACCTCACCGAACGCCCTGGTAGCGCCAACGGTGTCGCGGCCATCAACGCGGCGAATCGGTATACCGTAAAACTCATCCGCCTCACCGTCGGGTCGCGAGAAGAACGTCTGGCCCGGGGTTTTCGTGGAAATCGCGTAGTGGTTGTCCTGGATGAGAAAAAGTACGGGCAGTTGAGCCCGTACCGCATGACCGATCGCTTCGATCACCTCGCTCTCCTGGGTGGTGCCCTCGCCAAGAGCGCAGAGAACGAAGGGAGCGCCGGATGTGTCTTTCATCTGTTCCGCAACACCAACCGCCTGGAGTGCGCTGTTTCCGACCGGGCCGACGATGCTCAGAATTTTGTATTCCGGCGCGCTCATGTGGGCGTTCATCTGCCGTCCCCGTGAGTGGGAACCGTCTTTGTTGAACAGACTGAGGAAGAACATGTACGGGGATATGCCACGGGCGAGCATCAACGCTTTGTCGCGGTAGTGACAGTGCAGCCAGTCGCTCTCGGTAAGATGCGGGTACAGGGCGATAGAGCCTTCGTGACCCGCCCCGGATACGTGGAAGAACGCCTCGCCACGGGAGGTGTAGCTCTGTTCAATCATATCCAAATGTCGGGCGGTAATCATCGTTGAATAGAGGGACCGAAGGGTGTCGGTATTGCTGAACGTTTTCGTAACCATAAATCCTCCGAAAGCTGACTATACCATGGGGCCTTTGGGGTAGTCGACTCCCTTGACGGGGCGTTATAATTTCTCATCAAGGAGATCAATACATGAGTCAACCCGCAGTCGGAAACAGTTTCAATACGAAGAAAAAGATGGACACCGCCCTCGGCGCGGTTGCGTACCATAGCATTCCTGAGCTAGCGGACAACGGATTCGAAAACGTCAGACGGCTTCCGTTTTCAATCCGGGTCCTGTTGGAATCGATCTTACGGCACGAGGATGGGTACGAGGTAACTCGGGACCATATCGAGGCGATCGGCAATTACGATCCCGCCGCCCCGGCGAAAGTCGAGATTCCGTTCAAACCGGCACGTGTTCTGTTGCAGGATTTTACCGGGGTACCCAGTGTGGTGGACCTGGCGGCGATGCGCAGCGCTATGGCCCGCCTTGGTGGCGATCCGGCACGGATCAATCCGGAACTCCCGGTCAACCTGGTAATCGACCATTCGGTTCAGGTCGACTTTTTCAACAGTTCCAGTGCGCTGAAACAGAACGCCGAACTGGAATTCAAGCGCAACCGGGAGCGGTATGAGTTTCTCCGCTGGGGGCAGGGCGCATTTGAAAACTTTTCCGTCGTTCCCCCGGCCAGCGGCATTTGTCACCAGGTCAACCTGGAGTACCTCGGGAAGGGTGTTCAGGTGCGGGAGCAGAACGGCGAGACCGTAGCCTATTTTGACTCTCTTGTCGGTACCGACAGCCATACGCCGATGATCAACGGTCTCGGTGTGGTTGGATGGGGTGTCGGCGGTATTGAGGCTGAGGCGGCGATGCTTGGGCAGCCGATTTACGTGCTTGCGCCGGCGGTTGTCGGTGTCAGACTCACCGGAAAGCTTCGCGCGGGAATCACCGCCACCGACCTGGTTCTCCGGATTACTCAGATGCTTCGCGAGCACGGCGTTGTCGCGAAATTTGTGGAATTCTTTGGGCCCGGCCTCAGTGAGATGACCGTTCCCGACCGGGCGACGATCTCCAACATGGCACCGGAGTACGGGGCGACGATGGGATTCTTTCCGATCGACCAGCAGACCCTGAACTACATGTGGGCCACCGGTCGAAGCGAAGAGCAGATCAAGACCGTTGAACAGTACGCCCGGCAGCAGGAGATGTTTCGTACCGATGAAACCCCGGACCCTGAATTTGAATCGGTGCTGGAGTTGGACCTGGATGCGGTTGAAGCGAGTATCGCCGGACCGAAGCGGCCGCAGGACCGCATCGCTGTCAGCGCGGTAAAGGATGCATGGCGCTCGTTGATGCGTACACCGGTAGAGAAGGGCGGGTACGGCCTGGACGAACAGCAGGTGGCAAAAACGGCGGAGGTGGTTCTCGATGACGGCAGTAAAAAGGAACTTGCCCAGGGCGACGTTGTCATAGCGGCGATCACCAGCTGTACAAATACCAGTAATCCGAGCGTCCTCCTTGCGGCAGGCCTGCTTGCAAAGAAGGCGCATGAACGCGGGCTGGGGCGCAAACCGTGGATCAAGACGAGTTTTGCTCCCGGTTCAATGGTCGTGACCGAGTATCTGCAACGTACGGGACTCATGGAATACCTCGAGAAACTCGGGTTCTATTTGGTCGGGTACGGCTGCACCACGTGTATCGGTAACAGCGGCCCCGTTCCGGAAAACATTGCAAAAGGTATCGAGGCGGAGGACCTGGTTGTGGCGGGTGTCCTTTCCGGTAACCGCAACTTTGAGGGGCGGATCAACCCCCATACCAAGGCCAATTTCCTGATGTCTCCGCCGCTGGTGGTAGCGTACGCTGTTGCCGGAACGGTGGACATCGATCTCTCGTCGGATCCGATCGGATACGATACCGCCGGTGCTCCGGTGCACCTCCACGAGATCTGGCCCGGAGCGGAAGAACTGCAGGAGTATGTCCAGCAGGCGCTTGACCGGGAGGCGTTTATCGAAAGCTATACCGGTCTGGAAGAGTCGAATCCCGACTGGAACGCGATTCCCGTGGTCGAGTCGGCTCTGTACAACTGGAAAGACGAATCCAGCTATATTCAGGAACCGCCGTTTTTCCGGGATATGGGGCTTGAGGTCACACCGATCAGCGAAATCACGGACGCGCGCGTCCTGGTGAAGGCCGGGGACAGCATCACAACCGACCATATCAGTCCCGCCGGAGCGATCGCCCCGGACAGTCCTGCCGGCCGGTATCTGGTGGAACAGGGCGTCGAACGGAACGATTTCAACTCCTACGGCAGCCGCCGCGGTAACGACCGAATCATGACGCGGGGGACGTTTGCCAACATCCGTTTTCGCAACGGGATGGCCCCCGGGACGGAGGGGTCGGTTACCACCCACGTACCCACCCGCGAGGTGATGAGCATTTTTGACGCAGCTGAAAGGTACAAGAAAGCGGGTGTACCGACGGTAGTTCTGGCGGGCAAGGATTACGGCATGGGTTCGTCCCGCGACTGGGCCGCCAAGGGTGCCCAGTTGCTGGGGATTCGCGCGGTCATTGCCGAAAGCTTTGAGCGCATTCACCGGAGTAACCTCGTCGGGATGGGTGTGCTGCCCCTCCAGTTTAAAGAGGGAGACACCGCGGAATCCCTCGGGCTGACCGGATTCGAGAGCTTCACCATCGACGTTAACGATGACCTCAAACCGGGGCAGACTGTGCGGGTGGACGTGACCGATGAAAACGGGGCGTCCCGGTCATTTGAGACGGTGTGTCGGATCGATACACCGGTTGAGGTGCAGTACTACCGCAACGGGGGTATCCTGCACACGGTCCTGCGGAAGTTTATAGCGTAACCGGATGGGCGGACCGGGAAGTCAACCCGTTCCGTCCGTTACCGGACCGATGATATGGTCCCACCGGAGACCTTCGCCGGCTTTGACCGGCGATGTTATCCGGGTTCCCAGGACCACTTCCCAATAGCGTGGATGCAGTCCGGGAGTGAGGTTCTTTTCGCTCCGCAACACGGCAAGCCGTTCAGCTGTCAGCTCGTCCCCTGCGGAAAGGTCCGACAGCACGTGGATGCTGCGGTTCGTAAACCCGTAGTGGCGCAGTTCACTGGGAGCGAGGCGTTTTATCCCGTCCCCGAGGACGGCTTCGACGCGTTCCTCGCCGAAGCGCAGGCGCAGATCTTCCTCCAGCATTCGCTGGAGCCGGTGATAGTCCACTTCGTCGTCCGCCTCAGCCAGAACATCGGAAATCCGGGTGATCTCAGAAACCATTTGACGAAACTCATCGGGATCCAGTGCGATCGGGTCGTCCAGACCGTTGTCGGTCCGGTCGAGGGTGATGTGTTTTTCGATCGTGACCGCATCAAGAATTGTTGCCAGCGCTGGTACCAGAACCGGGTCCATTGAGTGATCGGACAGGCCTACCGGGAGGCCGAAAATTCCGTGCAGTGTCGGCAACACGCGCAGGTTGTACTCCTCCTCACGGGCCGGGTAGGAGGTCACGCAGTGCAAGAGCTGGATTGGCGCGTGGACGTTGAGAAACTCCAGGTAGTCAAGCGTCTCGGCGATGTCCCGCAGACGGGCCACACCGGTTGAAAGGATGATCGGTTTTCGGTACTGGGCGATCTCCCGCAACAGGGGCTGATGATTCAGCTCCGGTGAGGCTATCTTGTACTCTTCCACCCCCATCATGTGCAGCATCCGCGCGCTTTCGAGACCGAACGGGGTGCACAAAAAGGTAAGCCCCGCCTCGGTACAGGCGGCCTGAAGTTCCGTGTAGAACTCGGCATCCCGTTCCAGTTCCACGAAACGCTCGTACAGGGCCAGTTTCCCCCCGGGAAGATCAACCGTCCCGGAGAGGGGATGGAGAATTTCCGCCGCCCGGACCAGCTGGAATTTGGCGGTATCCGCTCCCGCCGCCGCTGCCGCGTGAATCAATTTCCGGGCACGGTCCAGGTCTCCGTCGTGGGCGGTGCCGATTTCGGCGATGATTCGTGGGCGGTGCGGAACGATCGGTACGGAAGCGATCAGGTGCTCCTTGCCGGGATCCGGTCAAATCCGGTGTACCGCTGCAGCGCCTCGGGGATGATTACCGAGCCGTCGGCCTGCTGGTTATTCTCAAGAATCGCGATGATCGCCCGGGAGACCGCTACGGCGGTACCGTTGAGAAGGTGAATGAAGCCACGCTCCTTGCGCCCGTTTTCACTCTTCCCCTGGTAGCGGATATTCAACCGTCGGCTCTGGAAGTCGGTGCAATTGGATGTGCTGGTCACCTCGCCCCATTCTCCGTTGTCACCACGCCCCGGCATCCACGCCTCAAGATCGTACTTGCGATACGCCGGCCCGCCGAGGTCACCACTGCAGATATCGAGCACGCGAAACGGAATTCCCAGGCGCGAGAAGATCTCTTTTTCCGTTGCCAGCATCTCCTGGTGGTACGTTTCGGAATTATCCGGGTGACAGAGAATGAACATCTCCACCTTTGTGAACTGGTGAACCCGGTACAGTCCGCGGGAGAACTGACCTGCCGCCCCGGCTTCGCGGCGGAAACAGTGGGAAAGTCCCGCCATGCGTACCGGCAGGTCATCGGCGTTCAGCGTTTCTTCGGAGTAATAGCCTCCGAGGGTTATCTCGGCAGTGCCGACAAGACTGGTCTCCTCGTGCTCGAGGTTGTAGATGTTGGACTCCGGCCCGCGCGGATTGAACCCGATCCCCGCCACCACGTCGGTGCGGGCGATATCCGGGGTGATCATCGGCGTGAACCCCCGTTCAGTAAGGATATCCAGAGCAAAACGGGTGAGGGCCAGCTCCAGAAAGACACCTTCATTGCGCAGGTAGTAAAACTTGGCTCCTGATACTTTCGCGGCGCGTTCAAA
>JAQIBO010000295.1 GCA_027859055.1 Spirochaeta sp. | reverse complement strand
GCTACAGACACTGGGGCGTTCCGCCTCAATCTGGCAAACCTGGGCGCTCGTTGTTGTCTATTTCACCACCTTCGGCGGCTTCATGGCGCTTACCGGATGGTTTCCCAAGTACTGGCAGGGGTTGCACGGCTTTGAGATCGCCGCCGCCGGGAGCATGGCCGCCTTGTACTCCATCCTGGCGTCACTTTCCCGGGTTGCCGGCGGTGGAATATCAGACCGATTCGGCGGCGAAAGAGTCGCTGCTATCAGCTTAATCGCCCTGGCGATTGGTGCGTTTGGAATGGCGGTCGTGCCACCGGTGGGTCTTGCGGTGGGGTCAATGCTCGTTATGGCGATCGCTATGGGTGTGGCCAACGCGGCGGTTTTCAAGCTGGTGCCGCAGGCGGTTCCAAAAGCGGTCGGTGGTGCCGCCGGGTGGGTCGGTGGACTTGGGGCCTTTGGCGGTTTCGTGCTGCCAAACGTGATGGCCGCGTTTCTCGTAAGCGGCTCGGATGGATACGCGCGGGGATTTATCGTGTTTATCGCGCTTGCGATCATATCGTTTATAGCAATCGTTGTGATTGCGCGTTCATTTCGTGCCGCCGCGGCGAACGTCGGATCGGAAACATAGGAGGAGAATCAAGATGGCAACACAGACAATTCGTACAACATGCAGCTACTGCTCGGTGGGGTGTAACTTCGTCGCCACCGTAGAAGACGGAACGGTGACCTCGTGGAAGCCGGACAAGGAATACCCCGTGAACCAGGGACGCTCGTGCCCCAAAGGGTTCAACCTGCTTGAGCCGTTCCACGCTGAGGATCGCGTGACGACGCCGCTTCTTCGCGGCGACGACGGGACGTTGCGTCCGATCTCGTGGGACGTGGCCAACAAAGAGTTTGCCACTCGGTTAAAAGGTATTCTCGATACCCACGGTCCCGAGTCGGCGGCGTTTCTCAGCACCGGCCAAATTCCGATGGAGGAGATGGCGTTTCTCGGTGCCCTCGGAAAGTTCGGCATGGGGATGGTTCACGGTGACGGGAATACCCGACAGTGTATGGCGACCGCAGCGGTGGCGTACAAGCAGGCGTTCGGGTTTGATGCACCGCCTTTTACCTATACCGATTTTGAAGAGTCGGACTACCTCGTGTTTCTCGGTTCCAACGCGATGATATCTCATCCCGTCTTGTGGAATCGTTTGAAAGGCAATAAGAACGAGAAAAAGGTTGTGGTGGTCGATCCGCGGGCGACCAAGACCGCCCGGGCGGGGGATCAGCACATCCAGATCAATCCCAAGGGTGATCTCTCATTTTTGTACGCAGTGACAAATGAGATCATCAAGAACGGATGGGTTCTTCAGGAGTACGTCGACGCCCATGCCGCAGGTTTTGAAGAGCTCGCTGCGCACGTCGCCTCGTTTACTCCGGAAAGCGTGGAAGAGGTCACGGGCCTGTCCGCGGATATGACCCGTACTTTTGCCCGGGAGTTTCACGAGGCGAAGGCCGCATCGTTCTGGTGGACGATGGGCGTCAACCAAAGCCATCAGGGCGTCCGAACCGCCCAGGCGATGATCAATCTCTGCGTGATTACCGGCAACATCGGTCGTCCCGGCACGGGACCCAACTCGATCACCGGTCAGGCAAACGCGATGGGTTCGCGGCTGTTCAGCAACACAACCAGCCTGTACGCCGGAATGGATTTTCTCAAAGAGACCGATCGCGAACGGGTTGCCGCGCTTCTCGGCATCGACGTTACCCGGATCCCGCAACAGAACAGCCTTCCCTACCACAAGATTCTGGAACGGGTCGAATCCGGTGATATCAAGGCGTTGTGGATCATCGCGACCAATCCCGGGCATTCCTGGATCGACCGGGACACCCTGTACGAGCGGTTCAAGAACCTTGATTTCCTCGTCGTCCAGGATCTGTACCACACAACCGAGACCGCTCAGGTGGCGGATCTCGTTCTGCCGGCAGCGGGGAGCGGTGAAAAGTACGGGACGTTTATCAACTCGGAACGGCGTATCGGAATTGTCGACAAGGTGATCGATCCGCCGGGCGAGGCGAAAAGTGACTTCGATATCTTCAAGGGCCTCGCGGAGGCGTGGGGCGTTGGTGACATGTTCGCGCAATGGGAAACGACGGAAGATATCTTTCGGTTCCTTACCCGGACCTCCGAAGGGCGTCCGTGCGACATCAGCGGCATTACCGGATACGAGATGATCAAGGAGCGTGGCGGCATCCAGTGGCCGTATCCCGCGAACAATCCTGACGATCTGGTGCACCGACGCCTTTTTGAGGACGGGAAATTCTTTACCGCCGACGGTAAGGTGAATCTTCTCACCACCGATATCGTTCCCGTTCCGGAACCCACCGATGCGGCGTATCCCTTTGTCCTGCTGACCGGTCGCGGCTCGACGGTGCAGTTCCACACGCAGACGCGGACCGGCAAGGTGGCGATGCTGCTGAAATCGTATCCCGCCGAGGCGTATATCGAGATCAGTCCGGACGACGCCGAGCGGCTGGAGATCGCCGACGGGGAGATGGTTGAAGTGAGCTCCCGCCGCGGCACATCCCGTGTTGCAGCGCAAATCACCGACGTGATGGCACCGGGTCAGGTGTTTATGTCGATGCACTATATGGAGACCAATCCGCTCACTTTCCCGGCATTTGATCCTTACAGTTTTGAACCCAACTACAAATGGGCGGCGGTCCAGGTTCGCCCGGCCGCACAGGAGGCGATTCGATGAATACCACACGATTTACCCCCGATTGGAGACAGACCCTTGCGCTCCTTCTCGCGATCTCCTCCGAATGGGGAATGGCGTATCTTCCGATCTGAGATAGCGGGAGCACATAATGGATAAACCGGTTCCCGGGGGGTGGTATTTCCACCCCTTCGAAGTCGCCGTAAGCGGATTCTCCGGTGCGGGAAAAACGACGCTCGCGGAAAAACTGATTGAGCACTACGGAGCTCAAGGATTACAGGTCGCGTATTTCAAACGGGATGGACATCGCTTTGCGATGGATACCCCCGGCAAGGACACCTGGCGCGCCGGAAGCGCCGGCGCGGCGACTGTGGCGATTGAGGACCGCCGCCACAGTGCGGTTATCACCGGGCATGGGCCGTTGGGCGCCTCCCGCGGTTTGATTCAACAGAGTGTGTCCGGGGCGGATCTTCTTCTCATCGAAGGTCGCAAGAGCTCACCGATTCCAAAGCTACTGCTGATGGACCTTCGCGGTGAGATCGAACGGTCGGTCACCGAGATAGATTCCGCCAGTGTTCTGGCGGTGGTGTATCCCCGTGGCGCGGCTCGGCGCGCTTCGACCTTCGCGGAACAGACCTCCGCCACAACGTCGGACGCGCCGGTACCAGTTCTCTGTAGAGATGACATTGCCGGGATCATCGCGCGTCTCGACGCCCACTGGGCCGCCCGGACAGCGCCGCTTCGCGGTTTAGTATTAATCGGCGGGAAAAGCACCCGCATGGGGCGCGACAAAAGTGAGATCGAATATCGGTCCGGGGTTTCCGCCGCGCGTCGTACCGTCAACATCGCAGGGGCGGTGTGTGACACCGTTTCCCTGGCCGTGCGGCCCGGTCAGCGAGTTCCCGACGACGTGGCCGGCGTGCCGCGAATTGAAGATCGTTTCGTGGACTTCGGGCCCGCCGGCGCGATTCTCACCGCTCTGCACCATGACCCGGCCGCCGCGTGGCTGACGCTGGGATGCGACATGCCCCTCCTCGGGGAGGACGACCTGCGGGAGCTGATCGCGAATCGCGATCCCTTCAAGATCGCAACCAGCGCCGCCGGAGCGGGGTATGCGGAAATGAGGGAACAGGAATATTCACCGGACGAAGCCGCATTGCTGCCGGAGCCGTTGTGTGCGATATGGGAACCGCGATCCCGCGGTCGTATCTTTTCGTTCTTCCAGGAGGGGGTGACCGCGCCGCGGTGGATGATGCGGAACGGGGCGGTCCGGATGGTTGAGTTGTCCAATGAGTGGGCAACGTACAACGCAAATTCCCCGGAGGACGTGGCGCTTGCCCGACTCGCCGTCAGCTCCAGAACTCGAGACGGTGGCCCTCCGGGTCAAAAGCGAAAAACGCCCGCGATCCCCACACGGAGCGGATCGGCCCCGGTGTAACGCCGCGGGATTCGAGCTCCGCCCGGGTACGGTCAACGTCGGCCACTGCCAGGCTGATCGTAATACCGGCGCCCCCGCCGGGGCTCACCGTTGTCCGTGAGGCATCGGCAACGCTGAGGGTAGCTCCCGCATTGAGCTGAAACTCGACAAACCAGTCGGTGTGCGCCGTTGCGGGCAGACCCAGCACGTCGCGGTAAAACGCGACCGTCAGTTCCCAGTCTGTGCAGTACAGAATCGTGTTGCTCCGTCGGATATCCATCGCCCGTTCAGCGTACCGTTCAGCGGGCGGATGAACAAGGACGGCACCGGTTGTACGCGGGGCGGCGCTACCGGTGAGCGTCTACCACGCGCATCCACGAGGATGGATCCGGGGCGTCGGCGGTGCGATCAAAGGCACCGTACGTCGCAATCTCGGTGAAGCCGGCGGAGCGAAACGCCGCGAAAACACGGTCGGCGTCCAGCACCAGAAGCGACTGCGAGATTTCGTGTTCCCTGGTGGAGGAGCCGGGGCCCGTACCGTTGCCCGGGCCGGGGGCCGATTCACCTGCGGGAGTGGTGAGCCACGCGTCCATGCGGTAGTGGTGGTCGTCGGTGCGGGTATAGCGACGCTGCATTTCCACCGGTCCGAACTCTGTTGACGCCTGCAACACCGGGAGATCACGGCCGGTATCCTGCTCCAGGCTGGACAGGTCGACAAACTGCACCACAACGGACCCGGAATTCGTTCGAAGTGCCGCCGGAAGCGTTTCGATCCAGTTACGGACCGCACCCCAATCGGATAAATGGGCGAGGGTGTTGCCGATGGAGAAGATCAGATCAAACGGGGCAGCATGGTGGGTGAACACGTCGCGCAGGTCGGCGACGGTATACGTGGCCTGATTGGCCGGGTCACGTTGGCGAGCAATTTCGATCATCTCCGGAGAAAGGTCGGTGCCCCACGTGTGGACACCGGCCTCGTGAAACGCCCGGACGTACGCGCCGGTTCCGCATCCCGCATCAAGGACGCGCCGGACGCGGGGACGGGTGCCCCCGCTGACCTGGCTTAAAAACGCCACCGTCTCCGGGTCGGCGGGAAACAAATCGTCATAAAACGGTGTGAGTTCCCGGTAAAAGGTGTTGGATGTCAAAGGACCTTCCGATATTTTATGAGCCATACGCCATATTATATACCAGAAAGTCCAGGGAATACAATTCCCGACATCGTACTCCAGACAGTCTTTTACTGTAACGTAGCGTTAATGCGCCGATCCGCGTCTTCAAGGGCGGCGTCGATCGCCTTCCCCGTCAGCCAGGTAGACTCGATCTCTTCTTTCAGGATGTCCTCAACCGCCTGCCAGTTTTCAATTGACGGTACAAGCTGGGCGATATTGGCGGTATCCGCGTAGTTGGACCGCTGCGGAACCTGCTGCAACCGGTCACCGTTCAGCACGCTGACTCGCGGTGCCAGGTGGCCCGTTCCCGCTGCCCAGTCACCGGTGTGTTCATGAAGAAAGGCCAGAAAATCCATGGCCGCCTCGTACTTGGCGTTATCACGCTGCGCCGGGAGAACCCACATGTGACTGTTGGCCCAGACGGCGGGTTCCTCATACAGAACGGGAAAGTCCATCGCCCGGTATTCGAATTCAGCTTCGCGGTTGTATTGATCCACCGCCCACGTGCCGTTAAACAGGATCGCCGCATCGCCGGACAGAAATGCACCCTGAGATGCGGTGTAGTTGAAGTTGGGATCCGCGTATCCCTGTTCAAACATCTGCACCATGAAGTCCGCCGCTTCCCGGGCTGCCGGGGTGTCCACCGTACCCTCGGTCCCATCGGCAGAAACCAGATCGGATCCCTGCTGCCAGACGAGGCTGAACATCAGGCGCACACCAAACGGAAACTGGGATGCGTCGGTCGACAGATATAACGCTCCGGTTTCTTCCTGGATCGTCTCGGCCTGAGCAAAAAACTCCTCCCGACTGGTGGGAAGAATCGGATTCCCGTCGCCGTCCACCAAACCTGCTTCGCGGAAAATATCAACGTTCACATGAAAGAGAATCGCGTGAAGGTCAAACGCGACGCCATAGACAGACCCGTCATCGGAAACGGCGCCTCGCGCCGGAGCGGTCCAGTCCGTCGGGTCGATACCGTAGTCGGAAAGATAGCTGTCGATCGGTTGAATCAGTCCACGAGAGGTGTAATCGGGCAAGTTGGAGCCATGCATGACCGCGATATCCGGCGGATCGCCGGCGGCAAAACTCGTGTTGAGGCCATCGTAATACGAACCCCACTCAGCACCACCGAGTCGTTCAATGACGATCCCCTTATCGTTTTCCGCGTTGTATTTGTTTGTGAGGATCTGAATGACCTCGCACTCCGACGTTGCCTTACTGACATCGGTAACGCCATTGGTCGTGTCATCGCAGTCACCAAAAAACCGCGCCAGCGTGAGCGTGGTGGTTCCGTCACCCGCCCCCGCTTCCTGTTCTCCGCCTGCCCATACAAGCGTCGCGACCAGAAAGATCGCGATACCGAATCCGATGTGTCGTGTGTGTCCCAACATAGTTGGATACCTCCTTGTGGTTTCGTTTCCGTTGCCAACGGCAACGCCTCTGGTTGGTTGCCTGTTCCTGTACACTGCCTATTTACCACCGCTTGTCATGGAAATGCCGCGGATCAGGTTTTTCTGAAAGATGAAAAAGAGGATCAGCAGCGGGAGCGCGGCGATCACGCCGCGGGCCATCAGGCTTCCCAGTTCCGTGGACTGGGCAAAGTTACCTTGCAGACTGGCCAGTCCTGTAGTGATCGTAAACATCTCTTTCCGCGTCGCACTGACCAACGGCCAGAGGTAGTCGTTCCACGTCTGGATAAACGTAAAGACCGCCAGAGCCGTTACGGCGGGCAAGCTCATTGGAAAGACGATCTTCCAGAACGCCGTCCAGCGGGTTGCTCCGTCAATCTGCGTGGCCTCTTCCACCTCACGGGGAATCGCCAGCATAAACTGGGTGATCAAAAAGACGCCGAGCGGAATCGCCACGCGGGGTAACACCAGGGCGGCATACGTGTTATGGGCGTTCCATTCGGCAAACATGAGGAAGAGCGGGATAAACATCGCCTCGCGCGGTACCATCAGGCCCGCGAGGATGAGGGGGTACACGATGACGCGGCCACGAAACGGGATGCGCGCGATCGCGTACGCCGCCATCGCCTGGCTCACCACGACGAAAACGGTCGTGGTAACGGCGACGATAGCGCTGTTTAAAAACCAGCGGGTTGTAAGACCGGTGCGGAACACGTTTATCAGGTTGGTAACGGTTGGCTCCGCCGGAAGGAGGCGGATCGTGTTCTCCTGGACAAGATCATTGGGAGTCAAGGCGAGAACGAGCATCCACACCAGCGGAATGATCCAGAGAACTGCCAGCGGTACGATCACGAACAGTCGTTTCTGCAAGTGTTTCATGCGGTCTCTCCCCGTCGCGAAATGCGAAGCTGTACCATTGAAGCGCCAAACATCACGACAAACAGGACAACCGACATTGCAGAGGCGTACCCCAGCCGGAAATCGCGAAATCCCGTCTCGTAGATGTATTGAATCAGGACCCGCGTCGAGCCGCCGGGCCCGCCGCGCGTCATAATGTAAACCTGTCCAAATATCTGGAACGACGCGATGATTTGTAGAATTCCCACCGTCGTCAGCGTGTGTTTCAGGCCGGGGAGGGTGATGGAGATAAACTTCCGCATGGAGCCGGCGCCGTCAATTGTCGCCGCCTCGTACAGAAACCCGTCAATATCCTGCAGACCTGCAATAAACAGCACCATGTTGAACCCGACCGTCCACCACAACGTGGTGAGTACGATCCCGTGCATCGCCAGGTCGGGATTTGTAAGCCACGCCAACGGCTCCAGACCGAACGCCTTCATCGCAGCACCGATCAGCCCCTGTTGCGGACTGAGCATGAACCCCCATAACAGCGTTGCCACTGCCACAGAAAGGACGTAGGGGCTGAAAAATACTGTGCGCAACCAGCCCCCGTGGGGACCGCTCAGCCCCAGCGCCAGCAGGAGTCCCATTCCGATAATCGCCGGCGATGAAAGCAGCACGAAGACAAACGTGTTGCCCAGGGTGCGCCAGAACGATGGATCACCAATGAACATCTCCACGTAGTTTCGGATCCCCTCAAATGACCGCTGTACGGAAAGGAGGTCCCAGTCGAAGAGACTCATCCACACCGCCTGAAACACCGGGTAGACGGTGAACAGGAGGTATATCAGGAGAAAAGGGCCCAGGAACGAGTACGCCGACGAATTTTCAAAGCGTTTAACCATGTTTAATATCCATATTTATTAATGTTGTAGCTTGATTATAGCTTAATACTGATATATAATCAAGGAAAACTTTTAAGGAATTGCCTGATGGAAACACCGCGCACCGAAATACCCGATCCGTCCCACCACCGCGCCGCGTGGAGAAGCCTCAACGGCCCCTGGGAGTTTGCCACGGACGACCATGAACCGATACGGCCTCACGGCGAACGCGCGACGGGCCCGCACCCGGGTTTACCAGCTCAGTTTCACCAGACAATCACTGTTCCGTTCTGCCCGCAAAGCGAGCGAAGTGGCATCGGCCTTTCCGGGGATCACCCGGTTCTGTGGTATCGAAAACGGTTCTCTTTGAGCGATAGCGAGACAAGGGGGCGCGTGTTTCTCACCTTCGGGGCGGTTGATTTTGTCGGAACGTTGTGGGTCAACGGAACCTATGCGGGGGCCCACCGGGGCGGGTATACGCCGATTCGGACTGAGATTTCCGCCATGGTATCCCCCGGCGATAACG
>JAQIBO010000252.1 GCA_027859055.1 Spirochaeta sp. | reverse complement strand
GGGGCACGATGAGGCGCGCCCGTCCGAGGGGGATGATATCAACGTCCCGGACCGTCTCCGGCAACGCCACCGGCTTGGGCAGGCGGACCGCCTGGCTCTTATTGCTTCGGAAGACTTTGGTGCGTTCCATACGCTCAAGCGTAGGTGACATGCAGGGATATGTCAATGGGATATACCAACAAGAAGCCGAGCGTGCCTATGCAACAGCGTCGTCGATACCAGCGAGGTTGGTCACCGATATGTCTGTGCCGGTCATGGTGCAGCTGTCAGTTGTTCTGTACACGAATGTGCCGGGTCCGACGAACGGCGCTGCGAAATTCCCGAAAACTTTTTGTTGACAGGGTAAGTAAGTAATGTATACTAACAAACACGAGCGAAATGATGAGTGCACCGAGAAAAGGCGATCCGGAACAGGCGAGACAAATCAACACCCATCTGATCCTGGACGCGGTGCGCAAGCAGGACCTGGTCAGCAGGGCGGAACTGTCACGAATTCTTTCAGTCAGTAAGATGACTACCTCCACTATTGTGAGTGACCTCATAGACAAGGGGCTATTGGTTGAAACCGATTCCAACATATCGGGTTCGCCGGTTGGAGGGCGACCGCCGGTCTTGCTGACCCTGGACACGGCGCAAAACTTCATCGTTGGGGTAGATATCGGAACAACAACGGTCTCGTTGGTGGTCGGAAATCTGAAAGGCCGGATTATTGAGCAACGGCGAATTCCCACGAGACGCGACCGTACGGTGGAAAGCATTCTTGAACAGGTTGGAGATTTGGTTCAGGAATTGCTCGACTCGGTGGCGATTCCATTTGCCTCTGTCCTGGGTGTTGGGGTCTCCGTTGCAGGGCTGGTGGAAAAAAAACGTGGTTTTGTTCGGTTTTCGCCGGACTTCAACTGGAAGGACGTCGAGTTCCAGTCCCTGTTACAGGATCGGCTACAGCTTCCCGTTGTCATTGATAACTGTACCCGCGCAGCCGCCCTTGGCGAGATGTGGTACGGCGCGGCGGTCGAGGCAAAAACGCTTTTCTACGTAAACGTCGGGTACGGTATCGGCTCGGCGGTCGTAATTGATGGTCGTGCATATGAGCATGCCAGTGAATTTGGGCACATCCACGTGACCAGCAGTCCTCTGAAGTGCGAATGTGGGAAAATGGGGTGTCTGGAAGCGGTCTCGTCCGGCAGGGCTATCGAACAGTTCGCAAATGATGGAGTCGACACCAAAACCGAAACTGACCGCATCACCGCGAAAGAGCTGTCTGTCGCGGCCCGGCGCGGCGACTCCGAGGCACGGAGTATTTTTGAAAAAGCGGGCAAGTATCTCGGCCGGGCTATTTCCACGGTTGCGAATCTACTGAGTCCTGAGTTGGTAATTATCGGTGGCGGAATCAGCCGCTCCGGTGATTTGCTGATGGGGCCCTTAGAAAAGGAGTTTGAGGTTCACACGATGGACGCAATTATTGAGACGACGACGATTCGTCTGTCCAAACTGGGGGTTGACGCCAGCGTTGTCGGGGCGATGGCTCTTGCGCTGGATGCATTTGTTTTCCACCAATCGCAGCTGGTGAATCGGTAAATTTGTGCGCGGTAAAAAGTATGTATAGTATACAAACGAACTTATTAAAAATGAATGAACTGGAAAAATGATTAATACGACAAATTCCGAACTACCGACACCGTTTAAATCGAGACTGATGCAGATTCTCCGTTCCCGGGAAACCAGTCTGGGCATCGTGATAGTTGCCGTCGTTGTCGTGCTGTCTACGCTCCGTCCGGAAGCGTTTTTGTCGATGGCCAACTTTGAGGCGATCGGAAACGGCATGCTGTACGACTTGTTGATGGCGGCGGGTTTAACGATAGTGCTGATCCTGTGGGGCATAGATCTGTCTGTTGGGTCAGTCCTGGCGCTTGCCAGCGTCACCACCGCCATGGTGTTGCGTGCAGGTGTTCCCATTCCAATTGCCATCGCGACGGGAATTCTGACGGCGTTTTCCTGTGGAGCGGTGAATGGATATCTGATAGCCCGATTCAGAATTGCCCCGTTTATCGTCACGCTCTCAATGATGGCGATCGCGCGAGGTCTGGCAACAGTCTTAACATCCGGATACTACCTTTCGGGGCTTCCCGATTCGTTTAGCGCCTTGGGGCGGATGCGATTTGGGGGAGTGCCGATACCGATAATTATCGTCGCGGTATTGCTCATTACCCTCGACGTGTTGTTGCGGAAGTGGAAGCCGCTGCACCAAATGTACTTTGTTGGTGCGAATCCGGATGCGGCGCATCTGTCGGGTCTGAAAACGCAGCGGATTATTATCAGCGGGTATGTGATCAGCTCCGTCCTGGCGGGGGTGGCGGCGGTATTTATGACCTCCCGCCTATCCATGGGATTTGCCGGGTTCGGACTCCAGGCTGAATTGCGGGCGATAGCCGCAGCGGTTCTCGGGGGAGCGAGCTTTGCCGGCGGTTCCGGATCGATTCTCGGCGCCGTATTGGGCGTGACGTTGCTGGCGTTCATTAACAACGGCTTCGTTCTGTTGGACGGGTCGCCGAACTGGCAGCAAGCGGTCAGTGGACTCATTCTTCTGGTTGCTGTTGGCGTTGACGCGTTTCGACGCAGAAAAGAGAGAAGGAGCTGACATGGGCGCCTTGTTAGAGCTGAGCGATATCAATAAATCGTTTCATGAAAATCGCGTCTTGAAATCAGTAAATATTTCATTCATCGCTGGTGAAGTTCACGCGATTGTTGGGGAAAACGGGGCGGGAAAATCCACCCTGATGAAGATCATCGGTGGTATCTATCGCCGCGACACCGGTGAACTGACGCTGAACGGCGATCCGGTTGAGGTGGACTCTCCGATAGACGCGATGAACCATGGAATCAGCCTGGTCCATCAGGAATTGAGCCTCGCCGACAACCGGACGGTCGCGCAGAACATCTACTGCAATCGTGAGCCGACGAATCGCCTGGGTTTCATCAAATGGAAACACCTCAACCGGATGGCCCAGGACCTGTTTGACGACATGGTCGTCGATATCAGTCCCGAGTCGTTGGCCGGATCGCTCAACGTTGCGCGCCAGCAACTTGTTGAGATCGCGAAGGCGTTATCACTCAACGCTCGAATTATCATCATGGATGAACCGACATCCTCGTTGTCCGAGCAGGAAGTAGACAGTCTGTACGGGATCGTCGAACGGCTGCGAAACCGGGGCGTAACGGTTGTATTCATTTCGCATAAGCTGACCGAGGTCTTTCGCGTGGCCGACCGGATAACCGTCCTGCGTGATGGTGACCTGATCGGGACGGTGCCCACGGCGGATACATCGCCGTCGGAGATCATTCAGATGATGGTCGGGCGACACATAGAAGACCTGTATCCGCCGAAGACCAAAAAGATTGGCGACGCTGTTATGGAAGTGAACGACCTGGGATTTGAGGAGCAGTTCCGGGATATTTCGTTTACCGTGAAAAAGGGAGAGATTCTCGGGCTTGCCGGACTGGTCGGTGCACAGCGGTCGGAGTCGATGCTGGCGCTATTTGGTGCGGCGCCGCGTACCAGCGGAACGGTTGCGATTCACGGCCAATACGTGACAATCAGATCACCCCGAGACGCAATCGCTGCCGGTCTCTGTTATCTCACCGAGGATCGCCGGTCCAAGGGACTCTTCCAGGCGATGACGGTGTCGTGGAACATCGTTGTGACCGCACTACAGAAAATTGTTACCACCGGCTCGTTCTATCAGGGGCACGAGAGACGAAGTGCAGTAGCTAAACTCATGGAGTCGCTGGATATCAATCCGCGGAGACCGGAAAACTGGGTGCAGAACCTCAGCGGCGGGAATCAGCAAAAAGTGCTGCTGGGAAAATGGCTGTTCGCCGAACCCCAGGTTCTCATCGTTGACGAGCCTACCCGAGGCGTCGACGTTGGTGCAAAGTCCCAAATCCATTTAGCGCTTCGTGAACTGGTTACAGCAGGTATCGGCATCGTTGTCATCTCATCAGAACAACCGGAGATCGTTGGTCTCTGTGATCGGGTGCTCGTGTTTAAAGAGGGCCGCATAACCGCGGAACTGTCCGGTGGTGAAGTGACGCAGGAAGAGATTGTGAAATATGCAACGGTCTAGGACAGAGGACGTGGTATGAAAAAACTATTTTACGGGCTTTACAACCGTCTTGGGTTCCATAGCACTGCCCTCCTGGGTGTTTTGATCGGGTTATCCATTATCATGCGGTTTCGCTCACCGTATTTCTTGACGTGGTTCAATTTCGAAATCCTCTTCATGGGATTCATCCTGGAAGCGATCATGGCGATCGGTATGACGTTGGTCATCATCTCCGGCGGTATTGATCTGTCGGTGAGTTCGGTCCTGCCGTTTTCAGCGATTCTAACCGGCTTGCTGATCACCGCAGGAGTGCCGGTGGGATTGGCCGTGGGAATAACTCTTCTTGCGGCTCTTTCGATAGGAATGATTAACGCCACATTGAAAATTGTTCTGGCTGTGCATCCCTTTATCGCAACACTTGCGATGATGCTCACCGTGCGGGGTCTTGCCGTTGCGATGAGCAGCGGACAGAGCATCTCAGGGTTTCCCGACGAATTCGCGTTTCTCGGTCAGGGGTACATCGCCGGCATACCGGTGCCGATCATCATTTTTGTCGTTCTCGCCGGTGGACTGGGAACGCTCCTGAGACACCATAAGTTTTTCCAGCAAATCTACTTCATCGGCTATGACAGTAAAGCAGCACGAGTCTCCGGAATCAATGTCACCTTGATGAATTATTTCGTGTTTGGATTGTCCGCACTTCTTGCCGGCCTCGCCGGAATCATTGCGGCGTCCCAATACGGGACGGCGCACAACTCCTTCGCCATCGGCGCAGAGCTGAAAGTGATCGCCGCCGTCGTTATCGGGGGCACAAATATCGTCCGCGGCGGTGAAGGAAACATGTTCGGTACCGTACTTGGCGTCCTGTTTATGGCGATCGTTTTCAACGCATTTGCAATGTCTGGAATCGATACGTACTGGCAGGAAATCGTCAACGGCATAATGCTGCTGGTCGCCATTTTCATGGTTGAAGCGGCACGAAAAAAACAAAACCGGTCGGCCGTAGGTTGACCGAAATTTTTGCAGGAGGGTTTTATGGGTAAACGGATTTGGTTACCGCTACTGCTTATTGCAGTAATGGGAATGTCCGCATTCGCTGGTGGCAGTTCTGAAGGGCAAATGGCTCCGGGACAGGCGGATCTTGAGGAAGAAGTATACGGTATGGTCGTGTTCTTGAAGGGCTCCGAGTTCTTCAACTGGACCTACGCAGGTGCCTTGGATGCGGCAAAGGCGATCGGGCCGCACGTCACCGTTGAACTTCAGGGACCAGCCGAATGGGATGCGACGCTCGAGGCTCGCGCTATTGATCAGCTGGTTGCTCGCCGGGTAGATGGACTGCTGGTAACCGCCGGTGATGCGGCCACGCTGGTTCCGTCTATTGATCGCGCGACCAGTCAAGGTATTCCAGTCATAACGTTTGATTCGGATGCACCGGACAGTGACAGACTCGCGTTTGTTGGTACCAACAACTACGCGGCCGGCTACACGGCGGGTTCTGAAATGGTTGAATGGTTGGACGGAAGTGGACACGTTGGTGTCTCAACGTTCCCCGGTCCTGACCATTTACGTCAACGCGTTCAGGGCTTCACGGACGCCATTGAGGATGCCGGTGCGGATATCGAAATCTCCGTGGTGAACGACGAAGGTGATGTCTCTAAAGCAGAGACACAGTTGACGGCGTTACTGCAGGCGAACTCCGACATAAACGGAATCTTCGCAGCGCACGGAAATCCCGGACCTGGAGCAGCATCCGCGGTCAACTCGCTTAACCGAACAGGGGAAGTAGCTATTATGGGGTTTGACTTCGGTATGCCGGTCATCGAGTTGATTGAAAAAGGTGAAATCCGCGGTACCGTCGGACAGAACCCGTATTTGATGGGCTACATGGCGATGATCCTTGCATACTCTGCAAATCATCCGACCGATGTTACCTCAACCGTGGCGCCGTTTGGTCATGTACCGAGCAACGTTGACACCGGTGTTTCTATTCTTGGTGAAGCGGAAGTCCAGATGTACAAGGATCCGCCTCAGTTCTAAACGGCGGAAACGGATACGAAAAACTCTCCCCTACGCACATGCATGGTCGGTGCCGGCGTCGGGGAGAGACATGAGATCGGGAGTCGGTAACGGCTCTCGATTTTCCTCACCACAATACACACCATGAGTAGAAAGTGGGAAGCGCCTTCCCGGATGATTGTCAGGCGACAAAGGAAACCAATAAGTGAAATATAACACCCTGGGGCGAACGGATCTGAACGTGTCGCAGCTGAGTTTTGGAGCATCATCCCTCGGAGGAGTGTTTCATGAGGTCGAAAAGACCGACGCGCTTCGTACAGTTCATGTTGCTTTGGATTTTGGCATAAACTACTTTGACGTGTCTCCCGCATATGGTTCCACCCAGGCGGAGGAGTTTCTCGGAGCAGCACTGAAAGGTATTGACCGGAGTCGCTATTACCTGTCGACTAAAGTTGGAAAATACACCAAATCGGGTGCGTACGGCTGCGATACTTTTGACTTCTCTCGGGACCGGATACTCCGATCAATTGACGAAAGCATGAGCAGACTGGGCGTCGATTATCTTGACATCGTCCATCTTCACGACTTTGACTATGAACGTCAGCGGTATGCCGACCAGGCATTAACTGAAGGGTATGAAACGCTCGTTGAGTTAAAAAGGCGCGGACGAATCGGGGCGATCGGGGCGGGTATTTACGCGATGGACCTCTGGAAGCGGACCCTTCTGGAAACTGATGTAGACGTTCTTCTGGTGCATAACCACTACTGTCTCAACGACATCCGCCTGCTGGAACTGCTTCCGTTGTGCGATCAACTGCAGGTGGGTATCGTCAACGCGTCTCCCTTTGGGAGTGGATTGTTGACCGATCGCGGTGCACCGGACTGGCATCCCGCTACTGTGGAGCAGCGCGCATTGTTTGCGCGCGCAGCGCAACTGTGCGCGGACGCCGGTTCGTCCATTTCAAAGGTGGCGTTGCAGTTTTCCACCCAGAATCACCCGTTTCCCACGACACTCTTCAGTACGGCGCGGACGTCGTCGGTGGAGCGAAACCTCTCGTGGTATGAAGAACCGTGTGATTACAGGCTGGTGGCTGCCATTCAGAAGATCCTGGAGCCGGTTATGAATCTCCAATGGGATTACTGATATGGACGGGATTGATCCGATGATTATCGACTCGCATCAGCATTTCTGGAAGTACAACACCAACGACTACGTGTGGATGGAAGACTGGATGACCGGTCTGAAAACTGATCATGAACCGGAAGAGCTTGAACCGTTGATGAGCGAGATCGGTGTCACCGGAACGGTGGCGGTGCAGGCGCGTCAACTGGTCGAGGAAACCGACTATCTGCTTGGATTGACGCGGAAGCATCCGTGGATTCTTGGGGTAGTTGGGTGGCTTGATTTTGCCGCACCGGATCTGGAAGAAGAGATCGCCCGATACGCCCAGCATGAAAAACTGGTTGGCTTGCGGGAACTGATCCACGATATGGATGATCCGGAGTACGCGATAAGCTCCGTACACCGCAACGCAATCGGCATCATCGGCACGTATGACCTGGCATATGATTTACTGGTGCGGCCGGCCCATATTCCCGCGGCAACTCAGCTGGTGGATTCGTTTCCCAATCAGCGGTTTATCGTTGACCATATTGCCAAGCCCGATATTGCCGGAGAAGAGATTGAACCGTGGAAGTCGTTGATCATAGAACTCGGCCGGCGGCCGCACGTGTACTGCAAGTTGTCCGGTATGGCGACC
>JAQIBO010000123.1 GCA_027859055.1 Spirochaeta sp. | reverse complement strand
GAGGAGTTCCGAGCTGTTCTTAGGCATCTCCCATCCGGGCAGATACGTGTGGAAGCGGTCGATGAGAGCAAGGTCGAACGCCGGTGGCAGCGGTGCGAACAGATCAAACTGCGCGCTGTTCACCACCTGTCGGATGGAGAGGTCGATATTACCGACAAATGCAAAGCTGGCGTTTGCGATGTTGTCCTTACCCCGGCTGAAGCGTCCGTTGGCCATGTAGTCTTTCATGATCTGGACCGAATCGGGATCCTTGATTCGGATCCCCGCCACCTCGTCAAAGGCGACAACATCCCAGTACCCAACGAGGCCAATCTTCTGTTTGGCGTTGTTGTAGAACAGTACTGGTGTCGTAGCCTGCCCACCACTGATGAGCGTGGAGTACGGAGAAAACTCGCTATAGCTGTAGGACTTACCGGTACCTCGCGGCCCCAGTTCCACGAAGTTGTAGTTGGATTCTACAAATGGAAAAAGCCGCGCGATAAAGTGAAACTGGAGGCGCCGGTCCATCTTCGACGGTTCAAGACCGATCGTGCGGATGATCGCCTCAAGCCACTCATCCCGCGTGAAGCGCTCACGGCCCGCGATAAATTCGTCAAAATTGAAACGGGAAAGCTGGATCGGCCGCAGGTCTTCAACGTAGAACGCGTAGTCATCGTCCTCGATACTGTTGTGCCCGACGGTCACCTCCGCCCAAAGACCGCCGGAGAGCATCCGGTCGTGCTCCTTGTAGTGCTTCTCCGCGATTGCAATTCGGCGGCTGCCAAAGTTCTCCATCTCCGCCCAGTGACGCTTCTCTTTTTCCACGTACCGCACGTGCACCCGGTCGATATACTTGTGCTTGCCCTTCTGCTGTACCGTCGACTGGGCGCGGTTTGCCTCATCCGGGCGTACAAAATTCTGTTCCAGGGTTTCAATGACTGCCAGCTTGCCCGCCTCTATCTCGTCCGGCTCGTCACTGGCGCAGTACTTGGCAAGAAGAAACTCAAGCACAAAGGACGGTACGTTGGTACCCTTCTTCACGCTGTGGAGGAGGTCTTTTCGCACCACCCGTCCGGGATAGAACTCATTCAATTTGTCGTCTAAATTTGCCACTTTATCGCTCTCCCTCCGGGAATACCGCTACTCCAAAAACCATACATAACTGCCGTTCAACGATCTCCATGATCGAACTGTCGACAACGCCGATCCGTTCAATACAACGCGTGGTCGATAACGAACGTATCTGAAACAGATCGACCGCCGATCGTTTTTCCAGGCCGGTGGTTTCCGACAGGTCGACCATCCACGGGACGTCCTGATACTCCGGTTTCCACCTCGCCACCGGTGCCATAATCCTCAGTGGCAATGCGCCGACGGCATCGTCATTGAGAATGACCGCAGGCCGGGTCTTCCGTATCTCTGCACCGATGGTGGGGTCCAGCAAAACTCGCCAGATCTCACCGCGAATCATTGCCCGGCTCCTCTGCAACCCACGGGTCTATCTCTCGAAACGACGTGTCTTCGACCTCCGCGTAATACACAGCCATCTTCTCTGCCGCGTCAGCCATCTTGTTGCGCCGCGCATCAGCAAGTCCACGGTCGATGAGCCGACGGATCACGGCACCGGCGGAGATCGATTCGCTCTTCGCGATCCGTTTGATCTCGCGCTGCTGTTCCTCTGTCAACAATACCTGTGTACGTTTCATACACAACTAGTATACATCGTTAATCCAGCACGTCCACGGTGAGGGTAATCGTTTCCCAGGTGGTGTCGGTCTCGACGTTGATCGCCTGTACGGTGATCTTACCCTCGGTGCCGTCGTCGATGTTGATCGGGATCGTAGCGACGGTGCCGTCGGGGATCTCCAGGGCGCCGGTATCGGCGTCACGGTAGTCGTTGGCGCTGACGTTGCCGACGGTCTTTCCGGAGGCGTCTGTGATGGTGAGACGGATGCGCGCTTTGCGGTGGGCCCAATCCTCATCGAACCCAAGGGCGCCGGGCAGTTCTTCCCCGCCAACGGCGACTTTGATAGAGGGACGTAAGACACGAACCACGCCGGTCTTCTGCCCTTTATAGGTTATCGCCACCGGAAGTTTCTTAGGGGGAGCGGTTTGCGCATTCTGCGTCACCGTCATTACGGGGATGAGCGCCTCCTGGAGAGAGAGGCCGCCATGCACGTAATACTTTGGCTTGCCAAACGTTCCCAGTGTGCGAGGCAGTGCTACGCACAATTCAGACAGTGTGTAGCCCAGTTCCGGCTCTTCCAGACGGAGCAGATGGTCCGCGGCTTCGATCTTGCCAAACGCATACCGCGGTTGTTTGATCTTGACGTCGCCGGTGGGGGCGGTCACTTCATCCCCTGCTTGCCGGTCCGGCAGATAGAGGAATCCGTGATCTGTCGCGACAACTACGTGGCTAAATCCGCGCTCGAAGGCGCGTCTGATCCCGCGTGTCAGGTCGGATATGAGGCCTTCCAGGGAGGCGCGAAATACCGCGTCACTCCCCGTTTCGCCGACGGCGTCGATGTCGGTGGTACGCACCACCATCAGGCGCACCGAATCGGAAACGTCCTGCTTCTTGCCCTTCTTATTCCACTGATCCAACTTGGTTACGTCGACTTGGTCGCCTTTGTATTCTTTGTACCACCCATCGCGATCGGCGGCGGTGTTGAGAAGGCGATCTCCCCGGCGTACCGACCAATCTCCGTTTTCCACGCTGACCGACAGTCGTTGGCCTTCATCCGGCGCCAATGCTGCCATACCGAGGCGCGTCTTTGAGGGGATCGCAGCTCCAGCAGAACGAAGTTCGGTCTGAAACCCCGTACCCAGTTTGTCTTTGAGGGCAACAGCAAGATCGTATCGCAGGGCGTCCACCAGGAAGTATGCAACCCGGTGTCCGGCGTCGAGGAGCGGTTCCACGTTGTTCCGGTAGGTCTCGGTCTGTCTCGCAAGACCGGACAGCGGCCACCCGTCGCGCTCCACATGGTTGATGAATGTGTGCTGCACCGCGTCCACCCAGGTTCGGTAGCGCTTGGACATCTCCTCTTCCAAGGTATCAAAGTCATCGGACCACGGTTCGTCGTCGTCGCGGGTACGGGCAGCAAAGATGAAGGCGCGGTATGCAGCGTCTACGGGCACGCCGTCTTTCAGGTACCACGAGACCAGGTCGCCGGTTTTGGGAACGGTTGCCGTCTCGATCCGTTGGACGAGTTCTACCGCGGTGCGGATGATCGTCCAAGGGGGCTGCATCGTTCCGGCGTTTCGGTACCAGATCGATCGCTCCGCCCGCTTGAGTGTTTCGGTCACTTCACCGGTATCACCCCTGGAGACCTCACCGATCGCGGTCCTGAGCGCCGCGGCGTTTTCAAAGGAGAAGGTATCGATCTCACCAAAGGAGGTGATCCCCCGACCGACCGTCTCCAGATCCATCGAGTTTACCAGCGTTTCCGCACGCTCGACGTACTCATCGGGAACGGTGGTACGAAGGCGTTCACAGGTGCGATACACCACCTGTTTGCGCGCCGCCCCGGTACGCGGGACCGATACGAGGGCGGCCGGTGGTTCCTCGGGGAGGTCCAGAAGAAACTCGGAGATAAGCAGGCGCTTCCATAGTTCTTCCTGAAGCACCGCTGCGGTATCAGCGCTCCCGTCCGGCATGATGTCAGCATCCATCTCCAGTGAGGCTACAAGAAAACGTTCGAGTTCTCCGCGCCCTGCACTGTCGGCGGTTGCATTGTGGAGAGCGTTTCGGTCTGATCGTGCCAGCTCCACCAGGATGTCAACGGTACCCTGGGCGCCGGTTACCGAGCTCAGCACGGGCCACGAGTCCCCGCTCTTCAGCGCATCCAGCGTCGCCGTAGTTGGCTCCCCGGTCCTGAAGAGCTGCTCCACCTCATCGGTGCGGTCGGGATAGGCGGCGATCGCGAGATCGCGATAGCTGTCGCCGGAGCGTCGTAGGTCGGGAAAGATCGTACCCAGGGCGGCAAAGGAGGAGAGCGGATCTGCCGGGAGGCTCCGCTCGTCCTGCTCGGGTGCATCGGTGCGATAGATGAGGAGGGACCCCTCGGGTGCGGTCCTGATCGTCTGCCACGCCGGCACCGCTTCTGCACGGATATCGAGGGTAGTCTTGTCACTGCCGTCCACCACGGTACACGCCTCGCCTGCCAGGGAACAGCAGATCTCGCGGTAGCGCCCGGCGGGGTCAAAGACGGTGACCACCCGGTGGGTAGTCAGGAGATCGGTCAGCCGTCCGGCTACGTAAGTGGTAAAACTCATTGCGTCTCCTCAAGTCCGTGGGCGATCGCGATGGACCGGTCGTTTTTGGCCTTCTCCCGCACCCGCTCGGGCCAGATAGCGTAGCTCAGGTGAGCCCAGTCGTATTCCCCGGCATCGAGCTTCTGCCAGATCTCTGAAAGGTACTTTGACCACTCCCGGTGGCGAAACATCCCCGCAAAGGGTGCAGCCAGGATCGGTACGCCGTCGTCGTGGTTGACACGGTAGGGCATCGCCGCGATCTGTTTGAGCTCCTCTTCCATCTCGGCAAGTTCGTCTTTGTCTCGGGACGCACGGTCGAACTGACGTTGCTGTCCTGCGCTCCGTGATGCAGCAGGAATGCGCGCTACCTCTTCATAGAGCTGCCGAGTCATTTCCAGACGGGGGTGGAGATAGTGCTCGAGGAGGGTGTAGATCGTCGCGTCGGTGAGGCGCGGGTAGTAGATCCACGCGGTCCAGCCACCGCTTGGGGTGGAAAGCGGCCAGTAGATGGGCGCTTTGCGGCGGCTCTTGGAGTAACGGCTCAGGTGGTCGGCAAAGAATCCTTTGGGATTGGTGATGTACTCCCGCAATGTGTCGACCTCAAGCTCGCCGCAGAGCTCTTCTTCTACCTGTTGTGCCCGCTCCCCGTGGAGGACGGTGAGCACCTGTCGGTTGCGGGCAACGATATCCGCCGGATGGTCGGGGTCATCTACCAGGATCCCGTCCCAGGGGATAGGGATCGGGTACTCGTCGTCGGTGATGGTGGGGCTGGTGACGGCGCCCGCCGGAGGGAGGGTGATCGCGTCGGGTCGCGCTCGGAGCCACTCGTCACTCACGATATTGCCGGATGTTGCGGGGAGACCGTCGGGACCAACGAGCGTGGCGGGAGGCACGACCGGGAGAGGGTCGAAGGGGTCTGGGAGCTCAGGTACGAGATCGGGATTGACGGCGAGGCGGATGTCCCAGCGGGCGAAGGCGGCACCAACGAGGCATTGAGACAGGGTGGGTGCACCGTCAGTCTTCCGATCTCCATGGAGCAATGAATGCAACGACGGAAGATCTGCTGCCAGCAAGTCGCTACTCTTTGATGAGAGGTCGTA
>JAQIBO010000104.1 GCA_027859055.1 Spirochaeta sp. | reverse complement strand
GGCCAATCTATCGCTACAATCCGGACTACCGGACCCAGGGACAGAATCCGTTTGTCTGGGAAAGCGAAGAGATCACGACGGATTTCAAGGAGTACACGCACGCGGAGATTCGCTACCGGGCACTCGAACTTGCCAAGCCGCAGGAAGCGCTGCGATTGCGCGAGTTGGCCATCGAGGACAACAAGCGCCGGTTCGACGACCTGAAGAAGCTCCAGAAAGAGGATTAGGATTGACGCACAATCCACGGCCCCGGGTATTCCCGGGGCTTTTTTTTGGTTCTTCACGGAATTCCGGGGAAGGCGGTAGATAGCGCCCGACGGTAGCGCTGAGTATTCTTGTCGGTGACGAAACCACAAGGACTCAGGAGGCTACCGTTGGACAAGGCCGAAGTTATCGCGATTCTCGGAAAATGGGAAGGATACGAGCTGGAGAGCGGGCGTCGCACAGCGGACGAGACAGAAGTAGAGTTACGCTTGAAAGTCACCAACGATGGAAAGCACATGTGCAGCGGCTGTGGGGGCACCGTCACGGCGGTGCACGAGACCACATGGCGAGAGGTGCGCGATCTGCCCATTCTTGGAGCGCGCACCGTGATTCGTGTTCCGAGACGACGGGTTTTGTGTGCGCAATGCGGGCCGAAACTGGAGCGGTTGAGTTGGCTTGAGCCGTATGCGCGAGTAACGAATCGACTTGCCGAAAGCGTAGCGAGGTTGTGTTCGGTACTGCCGGTCAAACACGTAGCCGAGCATTTTGGACTGGGCTGGCAGACGGTAAAAGAGATCGACAAGGCATGGCTGAAAGGCACACTGGGGCCGATCGATTTCAGCGGCGTGACGATGCTCGTGATGGATGAGTTTGCCATCCAGAAGGGCCATCGTTACGCAACGGTGGTCGCTGATGCGCGAACGAAGCGGGTGCTTTGGGTTGGTAGAGGTCGAAGCAGAAAAGAGATACGCGCGTTCTTCGAGCTGCTCGGTGAGCAGCGGGGCCGACAGATTGTGGCCGTTGCGATCGACATGAACACTGCCTACGAATTGGAGATTCGAGACCACTGTCCAAATGCGCGCATTGTCTATGACCTGTTCCACGTGGTAGCAAAGTACGGCCGCGAGGTGATTGATCGGGTACGAGTTGATGAAGCGAACCGTCTGCGTCATGACAAACCGGCCCGCAAGGTCGTGAAGAGCTCACGCTGGATCCTGTTGCGTAACCGGGAGAACATCCGCAACGAGGAAGATCTGGTGAAACTCGACGAGTTGCTCCAGGCGAACGAGGCGTTGACAACTGTCTACATCTTGAAAGACGACTTGAAACGTTTATGGAGCTACCGCCAGGAAGAGTGGGCGCGCAAGTTCTGGCAGCAATGGTACAATCGAGCGATTGCGAGCAAGATCGCGCCGCTCGTCGAGTTTGCCACCAAGCTCAAAGTTTACCTGCACGGCATCCTCGCCCACTGCCGTTGGAATCTTCACACCAGCGTCATCGAGGGTATCAATAACAAGATCAAGGTCATCAAACGGATGGCTTACGGCTTCCGGGACGACGAGTACTTCTTCCTGAAGATTCGGGCCGCCTTCCCCGGAATTCCGTGAAGAACCTTTTTTTTGGCGTACACGGTGCAGGGCGTCCTCACCTAGGCGCACGTCTCCGCCGTGAAGCGGAGACGCATGCCACGGAATCACATGAACGAAGAGAGGCAAAGCGCTGGTCCGACAAACGTCCTGCGTCTTCGAAGCCTGGTACCTGGACGGTAGACACGGCTGCAGATGCGACGGACATGAGCGCGAAAAGGCTGGTGCGCATTGCCCGAGGAGGGCTCGCCGCCGACAGTACGAGGGGTAGAGATCCTGAAGAGCCGGAACCGGGCGCCGCAGGTTGGGCCGCTTTCGGCGAAGAGCCCGTCGAGCGTTCGACGTGGGGCGCAAGCTCTCCGTGACGGGATGGTCGGTATTTCGGCTTAGCGGTGTGCTGCCACAGCACCGTCAGATGATGGGCGAGGCTCTTTGCTTTGCCTTGCAGTGTGGGTGGGTCCGATGAGCCCGGAGCTGGGCTGGAAGGGACCGCGCTGCGCTATCGCACGTAGGCCACGTAGTAATTATCGACGGTGGCAGCGATACCGACCGGCAACCAACGATCTGCAGTAGCACGAATAATGCCGTCGGTAATTGAACCGGTTCCTTTGTTGTAGACCGAGACGGTACCGGAGCGTTGAGGTTCGGGCTGCTTGAGGAAGAGGAACCAGGCCAGATCCTCGTAGACGCTGATTCCCCAGAGAGTGAAACCCAAGCCCTGGAACTCATTGGTTGCCTTCGCTCGGTCAGAGATCGTGTTTGGGGCCGTATGGAGTCGCCATCCGGTGACCGGGATGGCGGCGCGTACCCAGAGAATCACGAGCGTGTCCTCAACTCGAGAAATATCCATCGGAACGAGGCCGGCGGTCAGCCCCTCGGTGAT
>JAQIBO010000050.1 GCA_027859055.1 Spirochaeta sp. | reverse complement strand
GGTAAGTCCTGACCTGGGTCCGGTTGACGCGGCGGCGCGTGGTGTTGCCACCTCAGGCGGCGCGGTGACGTTGTACGCGGAGCAACTCGTGGCTCCCGGCGGGGGGACAGGGATGGTGGAATTGGACAACCATACGGTGGTGGGGACGGAGCTTGCCGCCGATCTGTACTTCAACACGATACCCCTGCGCCTGACCGGCGGGGTAGCGATACGGCTTCCCCACAACCGCGGCGGTGCGCAGGAGATGCTCGTCTATCTCAATCTGGGTGGCCTTGCGGCGGAACAGGTCTCAAATGAGCGCGGCGCGGCAACGGGCGTTAGACCTTGAACCGGGCGGACTCGCGGGCAACCGTGTCCACCAGCTCCTTGTTTTTGTTGCTCAACTGCTGCACCTGCTCAACCGTCCCGCCGACAAGGGCGCTGCCACTGGATATCTCTTCCATCAGGGCGGTTACCTGCCGGCTGATTTCAACCAGTTTGGTCATCTCTTCCACAATCGTAGAGGACCCGGTGGATATCTCACCGATACCGCCGGTCACCTGACCGCCGATATCGCGCATTTCCTGCAGGTTGTTCATCACCGACTGACTGCCGCTCTCCTGCTCCCGCAGGGCGTCGCGCACGCTCGTTTCCAGGTCGTTGACGGTGTTCACCATTTCCCGCATCGAGCCGAACGCATCGTCCGCCTCGCGGCTCGCCGTCACAGCGTTTCCGATGTAATCCCGCGTCTTTTTGAGCTCACCGGAGATGATCTTGCTTTGCCGCGCCGAATTTTCGGCAAGGTTGCGAATCTCATCGGCGACAACCGCAAAGCCGCGGCCGTACTCGCCGGCGTGAGCCGCCTCGATCGCGGCGTTCATCGCCAGCAGGTTGGTCTGCGCACTGATGGAGGCGATCAGTTTGTTGGCCTGCTGCAGGTTTTCCGACTGATCCACCACCTCGGTGATCCGCTCGGTAACCATGCCCAGCGTCTCCCGCCCGTGTTCCGAGGCGTCCACCAGCTTGTTGACGTAGGTGTCCACCTGCTCAAGGTTCCGCGTAATCGAGGAGATATTGGCGGTCATCTCCTCCACCGCCGCGGCGGAGTCGTCAATACTGGAGGACAACCGTCCGATCACCGTTTCCAGCGACGAGATGTTCCCGGTGATCTCTTCCACCGACGCCGATGACTGGCTGATGCTGGAATCCTGACTGGAAATCTGTTCCGAGACGCGTTCCACCAGACCGTTGATCGAATCTGCGGAAAGACGGGCGTCCTCGGTGTCCCGGTCCAGCTCCGTTGCGTTTTCCAGGAGCACCTGGGCGGCCTCCTGAATGCTGTACACGATCCGCCCGAGGTTATCCACAAAGTTGTTGAAATGGCGGCCCAGTCGGCCGATCTCGTCGGTGCGCGTTTCCGGCATTCGGAGGGACAGGTTGCCGTCACCCATGGCGATCTGTTTCAGGTTGTCCGCGGTTCTGGTCAGCGGTTTCGCCACCATCGCGCCAAGTATTACGTATACCACGCCGGATCCGGCAACAACGAGTACCAGGACAACCGCGATCAGTATCAGGACGCGGCGCTCCGCAGCGGCGAGGAGCTCACTGACATCAAAAACGCTCACGAGGTGTCCGCGCACCTCCCCGGAAAAATCGGTCAGCGGGAAGTAGGCGATTTCAAACCGGTTTCGGGTATCCACAACGATGTCCCCGGTCGCGGCGCTTTCAACAAGGAGCTCGTTGCGCAAGATCTCCTCCGGCGCGATCCACTCGTCGGTGACCAGCGACACCATACTGTCGCCGATACGGCCCTGAAAGTACTGGTCCAGGTCCTCTTCAAAAAAGAGCTCTTCCGCCGCCGCGGCGTTCACCAGAAGGACAATACCCGAGTCGATCGCATCGGACTCGAGAAACGGAACCAGTTCCTGCGGCTGGTAGTAAACCTCAACACTGCCGAGGTACTCACCGGCGTCCACGATCGGCGCAATACCGCGAATTACGAATCCGCCGCGGCCAAGCTCGACGGTGCGCAACGGTTCTCGCGTTCGGGCGACTTCAAGAATCGATTTGCGAAAGCCGGACAGATCGTCACCGGCAGTATCGGTCCAGGTGCGGTAAAAGCTCACCGCCGGGGCCTTGTGAAAATGTATCCGGAATTCATCCACACCTGCGGCGTCACTGAGGGCCGCAACAAGCGGCTGTATCGTGGTTTCCAGTTGCCGGCGCCCGGCAGTTTCGTTGGCAACGCGATAGGCGTTTTTCACCTCATCCAGCTCCGCCACCACCGAGGAGACCTGCAACGCCTTTCCCGAGAGCTCGTCGATCAGGTCACCCACCAGGTCGGCCTGAGAGCGCAGATTGGCTTCGAGAGTGGTATCGATCGTTGAACGGATACTGCCGACGGCAAACACACCCAGACCGATCAGGACGACTATCAGCAGGACGGCAAAGAGGATCGACAGCCGCGGCGCGATCCGAAGGTTGGTAAACAATTTCATTTTAAAATATCCACGTATTGAAGATCTATTGTAAGATTACAGTACATGAAAACGGTTGTGCTGGACTACCCGATGGAAGCGGAGGGGTGCGGGACGTGGGATCGTCTGGAGCAGGTAACCTCGGTGACCCGTTATGCGCGCACCACGCTCGCGCAACTGCTGGAACGCGCCCGTACGGCAGACGTCCTGGTCACCTGGCGCATGCCCCTGCGACGGGAAGTGCTTGACTATATCACCCGCCCCCGGATCCTCATCGTCCCGGAACGGGACCGGGAAACACTGGTGGAACTTCCAATTGCCGCGCAGCTGGGAATCACCGTGTACGGTTTTTTCGATGACCCGGACGATCCGTGTCGCTGGATCACAAACGTGGCGAATCTATTGGCGGTTTCTGAGTGAATCGGTTATCCTCTATAAGAAGGGACGGTAGCATGCATACAAGAGTATTCGGGTTCGTTGCAGTTGTTGTGTTTCTGATCGTCGCGCCGGTAGTATCGCCGGAGCCGCTGTCGGAACTTTCCAAGGACCTTCAAACGATGCTTGACGAGGTCGGCAAGGAGATGGCGCCGAACCTGCAGACGGTTTCGGTACTCAACCACGGCCTCGGAAGCGCGGAGATCGGTGATTTTCCCCACATGTACGTCTCTCTCTCCGCCGGCGGCACCGTTGCGCCGGGAATCCTGAAGTTCACCGGGGATGAAGAGAAATTTCAGAACTACGCGTTGCTGGAAAACTTTCTCAACGAGGCGGACCTCGGCGAAGACGCGGATATCCGTGATACTACCGACAAATACGCTCCCTACCCCAGCGCCCGGGCCAGTTTTGGCATCGGTATTACCGACGGCTGGGAGGTGGACATCCAGGCGGGGATTATTCCCCAGGCGGTGGCGGAGGTCCTGCCGGTGGACAACCTCACCGCCACGATCACCACGATCGGTGGACGTGTGCGCAAGGTGCTGGTCCGGCAGGAGCGTGGCATTCCCGCCGTATCGGTCGGCCTCGGCTATGTGTACAGCGGGATCAACTTCGGCTATGACCTGGCGGAGCTGGACCCGATCGACGCGGGCGGTACGGAGCTGGACCTTGACGGTGAACTCACCTATCGGGCGGTGACCCATTCCTACGGGACCGACGTTCGCGTCTCCACGCGGGTGCTGCGCGCGTTCTACCCGTTTGTCGGTGCCTCCGGGTATTTTCAGAACACCGACTACACCGCCGGAATCGACGGTTTTGCCGCGGTTGTCGGTACCTCGGGAACCGCAACTACGCCGTCCACCGAACCGTTGAGTGAACAGCAATTTTCCAACTTCAACGTGGTGATCAACACCGGTGTGGATATCAAGCTTGCGTTTTTCAACCTGTTCACCCACCTGAACTACGCCGTGACCACCCGGGCTCCCGGCGCCGTCGTGGGGTTTCGCGTACAGATCTGACCAATCCGGCCGCCCGCTGCGGCTGTTCGACCCGCTTCAGTGAGGACGTACATGGAACGTCCTCACTTTTTTTTCATAAATTTTTAAATCATTATTGCCGTGACCCTACATATGGCGTAACATACTGCCGATATTTATAAACGAACACCATTTTACGGTGACCTGGGAGGGGAACTATGGCAGATAGCGGCATGATCTTGCAGCCCGCAACGATCCGCAAAAAAAACGAGGACGAAACAAACCTGAAAATACCGGAGCACGCCACAAAACGCGATGGACGCGTTGTACCGTTTGAGCGCATGCGGATCAAGCGTGCCCTCGACCGGTGCTACGATGCCCTGGAACGCCTTCCCGGCACGCCGATCGACGAAATTACGCGCCAGGTGGTCAACGTGATCGCCGCACAATACCCGGAACCGACGGTTGAGCAGATCCAGGACACCGTCGAGATGGTCCTGCAGGCCAACGGTGAGTACGCCGCGGCCAAGGCGTACATCCTGTACCGGGCGGAGCACGCCCGCCTTCGCCAGACCCGGGCGGTACCGACAGAGGTTAAACAGGCGTTTGACGAGGCGGATCAGTATTTCCCCACCCCGATTCAGCGGTTTCAGTTCTACGACAAGTATTCCCGCTTCGATTACGACCTCGGTCGCCGGGAAACGTGGCTCGAGACGGTCGGCCGCGCCGTGGACTATCTGCGCGAACTCTCTGAGTACCGTCTGCCGGAAGAGGATTACCAGCGTATCCATCGCGGCATTCTCGAGATGAAGGTGATGCCCTCGATGCGGCTCCTCGCCATGGCCGGTGACCCGGCACAGCGAAGCAACATCGCCATTTACAACTGCTCGTACCTGCCCGCGGACAGCCTCGACAGCTTTGTGGAGGCGCTGATTATCTCCATGAACGGCTGTGGCGTCGGGTACAGCGTGGAACGCCACCATGTGGAACAGCTTCCGCGAATTAAGCGGCAGGCCGGTATCAAGCGCCCCACCTTTACCGTACCGGACACCTCCGACGGATGGGCCCAGGCGCTGCGTCTCGGCCTGGAAACGTGGTTTGAAGGCGAGGACCTCGAGTTTGACATGAGCGAAATCCGCCCCGCCGGTGCGCCGCTGAAGATAAAGGGCGGCCGCGCATCCGGTCCGGAGCCGTTGCGGTCGATGCTGCGCTTCACCCGGGACCGCATTCTGGGTCGGCAGGGTGGTTTCATGACCACCCTCGACGCCCACGACATCATGTGTGCCGTCGGTGGCGCCGCCGTTTCCGGAGGTGTCCGCCGCACCGCGATGATCTCCCTGTTTGACTACGACGACATGGAGATGCGCCACGCCAAAGACGGCGACTTCTGGGTCCACAACAGCCAGCGCTGGAACGCCAATAACTCTGCGGTATGGCCGGATCGCGAGCTTTCCCAGCAGGAGATCGCCCGGTTTGTTCTGGATATGGTGGAGTCCGGCAGCGGTGAGCCCGGCATTTTCAACCGTCGCGCGGCAACCAAGAATCGGCCGGAACGGCGCAAAGTCGCCGATTTCGGCACCAACCCGTGCGGTGAGATCATTCTGCGCCCCTACCAGTTCTGTAACCTGACCAGCGCCGTGTCCCGCGCCGACGACACGCTGGAAACGCTGAAGGAAAAGGTCGAACTGGCGACGATTATCGGGACGATTCAAAGTATGGCAACCACCTTCCCGGGCCTGCGGGACATCTGGCGGCAGAACAGCGAGGAAGAGCGCCTGCTCGGTGTGGACCTCAACGGGCAGATGGACAGCCCCGCCAGCCAGGACCCGCGCAACCAGGAAGTTCTCCAGCAGCACGTCGTGAAGGTCAACAAAGAGTACGCGGAGAAACTCGGCATTCCCCAGTCCGCGGCAACCACCGCGGTCAAGCCCTCGGGAAACTCCAGCCAGCTCCTCAACAGCTCTTCCGGTATTCACGCCCGCTGGGCCGACTACTACGTCCGCAATATCCGCGTCAGCGCCCATTCCCCGGTGTACAAAGTACTCCGCGACGCCGGTGTTCCGATGGATCCGGAAAACGGCCAGACCCGGGACAACGCCACCACCTGGGTGGTCCACTTTCCGGTGAAATCTCCGGAGACCGCGGTCGTCCGCGGTGACCGCGGCGCAATTGAGCAGTGCAACTACTGGTTGCAGAACCGGGAGCACTACACGGAGCACAATCCGAGCGTCACGATCACCTACCAGCCCCACGAGGTGATGGACCTGATGCGCTGGATTCACGACCACCAGGACAAGATCGGCGGTATGGCGTTTCTCCCGCACTCGGACGCGCACTACGAGCAGCTTCCCTACGAGGAAATCTCCAAAGAAGAGTACGAACAGCGCGCCGCGGCGTTCCCGGAGATCGACTTCTCCAAGATTTACCGTTACGAGGAAACCGACCTGACCAACGCCGCCCAGGAGATTGCGTGCATGGCCGGTAACTGCGACGTATAAACGCGCGACTGCTTCCCCGCAGTACGCCCCCCACCTCCCGGCGAGCTACGGCCCGTCGGGAGGTTTATTTGTGTGCCTGGTCAGGACAAGGACCGCTTCACCTCGCCCGCGGAAACACATTCTCGATATTCGCCTTTCCCGGTAAGCGATAGATGTCGAAATCCGAATCTATGCTGATAATCCGGTCCTTCAGCCTTGTTCTGTATGTGGTTGAACGGTTTCCATCTCCGCTACCATATATCCCGAATACAGCCTGCCCGATCTCATAGGAATTCTGCTCCGACTCGTCGGAACGAAATAGCAGTTCCAAAGCTTCTTTGATGATATCGGACTTCGTTTTGTACCGTGTTCTCGACAGGACTTCCAGCTTTTGCTCGATTTCGGGGGACAAGCGAACAGTCGTCATGAGCGCCTCCGTGTGTATTACTTAACGTATTACACAATTGGAGACGAGTGAACCTCCTGATCAGGCGTGGTGAGGACCGTCACTACCAGATCGCCGCGCCCTGCAGGGAAAAAAAAAGCGGAACCCCGACAGGTTCCGCTTCACAGCATGTCTCGCCGCTCATTTTCAGTCTCGAGAAGGTCAGAACGTCTGCCGCGTTACGGTGCGGTAAACGCGATCCCCGACAATCCCTCGCTGCCGGCGATATAAACTCTGACCGTTCCGCCGTCGTTCCACAGGAACAGGTCGCGCGGGATGCCCAGCGTTACTGCCCGCAGCGGGACAATTCGCGGCGCCCGACCACTACCCGTCTTGGCAACGATCAACCGAGAGGGCGTCAGAATAGCTACGAACCCGTCGTTGACCACCATATCCACGATATACTGCCCGTCGGTCTGCGATACCGCCTGCACACCGGATACGCTGCTGCTGGACCCGATCGCACTTTCGGGGAAGTAAAACGCTCCCCGACCGGTCCCACCGATAACAAAAAGCTTGTCATTTTTATCCTTGAAGAGTCCGATTTCATGGATACGCAGTGACCGGCTTGTGCCGGGATAGGCAACCTCAAAAAAGGTAAGCCCCGAGGTTGTTGAGGTCCCACCAAGCAGCGCATCGACGTCGATATCATCACCGGTGAACACCTCTTCCGTCGCGCGGAACGCGCCAAGTACGGACGAAATGTAGGCCGCGTTCCCCGATGTCGCTGAAGCTATAATCGGGCTCTCATCCGCCGCCACCACGTCGGAGAGGTCGGTTCCAGAGTCGTTCCAGTCTTCGGTCAAAAATGCGCCGAGGCTCGTGGCGGATCCCCCCCAAGCCCTCCGAGCCGTTGGTAGTAAACGACAACTTCAACAGGGTAGGCTGTTTCATTCACAAACGTTCCGGAGCCGGTGATGTTGTTGATGCCGGTCAGGCGGCTGGCATAGGTCTGGCCATCGGAGTACCGAATTCCAGAGGATGTATTGATCAGGAGCCTCTGTGTTCCATCGGAATCTGTGCCAACCGAAAGACTATTGATTGTCTGTGAGCCCGGAACGGTGAACTCACCGACACCAGCCTTGTACATTGTGGTCGCGCTCGCCGCATGTGTAACCGAATTCACGACTACAACCGAATTCAGATTGTTCCCGACCAACGCGTTGGGCACGTTGAAATCGCTCAACCCGGTGACCTGATCAGTCGGCTCATCGATAGCAAGGCTGAGCTGCGTTTCCTTGCCGCCGACCACGGAGAACGACCCTTCCAGGGCGTAGCGGTCCGGGACAAAGGTGCCGCTGTACACGTTGTCCACAACAACCACCAGGCCGTAGCCGTCGCCCGCGGGAATGTTGTCTATCACGATGGAGTCGCCGCCGCGGGCTTGAACGTAGTTACGGGCGGTGGGAAGGCCGGTGCCGGTCGGGGCCAGGCGGTACTCGTTGCCCTGGGGCGTGTACATCCACACGCGCACCATCGTATCCGAAGTGATAGCGGATCCGCTCACGGAACTGCCGCCGACGCTGCTGCCGGACAGGGGCACGTTGATCGTAATCGACCCGCCGCTGCCGCCGCCGGAGCCATCAGAGGGCTCCATGATACATGCACCCAGAAGCGCGACCGCCGCAACGATAAGCGTGCCGCGGACAAAAACCGTACTCAAAAATCGTGTCGTCTTCATAGCGCCCCCCTTACTCCGTAATCTCGATGGTGACGAAGCCGCGGGTCTTTCGCGGTCCCGGCGGAACCGTTTCTATCGGTATCGTCCGGCCTTCGTTTTCATCGTCACTTCCGGCGCCGATCGGATCAGTGCTGGTGCTGTTTTCATCTTCCGCCTCGTCCGCGGGGTCGCTCGGGCCGCCGGGTTCCCCGTCGGTGCTGCTCTTTTCCCCACCCCTCACGCGGCGTTGCTGGCCGTAGTTGTTCATGAAGGCAACCTCACCTTCCTGCACGATCAGTTCCGCGCCGTCAAATTCGAAGTCCGTTCCACGCACCGCAGCGGTGGAGACGGGGCTACGCACCTGAAAATCCTGGGTACGCCCGTCGCTGGAGCGCACCCGGGCGCTCATCCGGCCGACGTTGAGGTTCAACCGGGTTTCCACGGCGTCGCTGCTCTCGACGATCTCTTCAAAGACCATCCGGGTGAGTTGCTCAACCGAAACACTGGAATCACCCAGATTGATCTCCGCAGAGGCGTTGAAGCCGGTGGAAACCATCGTGTCGTTGTCGATCGCCATCCCCACTTCCGCAACAGTCCAGGTTCCACCGCCGGCGGGACGAATCTCCACCTTTCCGTTTACCGCGCTGAACTCCGCCTGCGCCCAGATCGGTGCTGTAAGCATCGCCAGAAGCACGATCAGCATAGCCATTTTCTTCATGTCATCCTCCTCGTATCAGAAACTCAACGACGCGGTGAGGCGGGTAATCCAGTCGATGCTGTTGGTGTCGTCGAGCATTACCGCGTTATTTGCAAAGAACATGCCGCCACTGAGCCCGATGCCCAGATCGCTGAACGGCCGCATCCGTACGATCAGATCTACCTCACTGCCGAGGTACGCGCCGTCATCTGTAGCGTCCACGTCGGCAACGGAGACGTATCCGCTCCCGATCGTCCGAAAGAAACCGTAATACCTCACTTCCGTCTGCATCGTCGAGAGAAATGAAGCTCCCGCGCCGGCCAATGGTATTGCTGAGTAAGATACTTCGGTTGTGGTGGAATTACCAGTTTGCAGGCCGAATACCAGCCCTTTGCCCCCCGGGGTCACTGCGGTGAACTGAGTGGCCGCCTCTTTGGTGTTGCCTTCCACAAAACCGCTGTAGTCGTCGTCGCCGGTGGTGAACGTGGCACCGGCACTCACGACGCTGGAGATGCCGTCGTTAAAGAAGTACTGCAGCCGGCCGTCCACCAGATGCGCAAGGAACGGTTGGTACTGATAGCTCTTGCCACCGCTTTCCGCGGTATCGTCTTCCACGAGGCTCAGGGTGCGACCGGTATTGAGGGCGTAGGAGGCGCGGTAAAAGAGGCCGGGAAGCACGGAGATCGGCCCGTCAACGCCAAGAATACTGTAGTGCGTATCCAGAAGCCCGCCAAGTTCATCCGAGTCCAGGTTGAGGGGGACCGCATCCGCTTCCACCACGTCGTCGGGATTGCGCAGGTCTTCCTGCACCGCAAAGGCAACGGTCATGTTCTGACCAAAGACGATCTCCGGCACGGACACGCGCAGAAGTCCCAGCAACCGGGCAGGGCCAAAGTAGACATCGTCATCTTCCTGGTCGACAGAGTCCTGGAGACCCATTCCGACGCTGGAAAACTCCTTGTTGATAAACCCGGTGTACCCCGCCCCGGCGTACAGCTCAAAGTTGACGTAGTTCAGGATAAACGCGGCGCCGTCGATGGGATGACTCATAATCAGGCCGGTAGGGTCGCTCATCAGAAAGCGGCCAAAACGGGTCGTCATGCCGACAAGTCCCGCGGGTTGTTCGTTTTCACCGGTTATTGTCCGGTTGCGCTGAAAGTAGAGCTTTTCAAGGTCCGCAGCGAAAACCGGCTCCGCTGAGTCGTAGCTGCCGCCGAGCTGACCGACAAACTCCCACTGCGAGCCCAGCGGTGCAGTCAAATAGAGAACCAGCGCTTCCGTGTTCACGAACACATCGTCATCTGAGTTTTCCGCAACGGATTGGACGGTGTTGTTTGTGGTGATGCTGCCACCCCACTCAAACGCGAAAACCGGCGTCGCGGAGGCGATCGCCAGAACTGTGAGGATCCCCCAAATCGGGAAACACCGTCCCGCCGGAGCGGACGGTCGATGAAACGCGTTCACTGGACACCTCCCCGTTCGTTGAGAAACACGCTGAGAATCCGGACCGTCGCGTCACCGCTGAGAAGTTCACCCGGTGAGCGCCGCGTCCGTGACCATTCCTGGTATACCACCTCGCGGGCAGCATACCGGGGGCCGGGGAAGATGCGGTACATCACGCCACCGGGCACGTCGAACGCTTCCATGAAGAGATAAGAAAACAAGCCAAAATCGATCGGTTGAGATGGAGAAGATTCCGGGGCGATCCAGCCCGCATCCACCGCGCTCCGGTACGCCGCTTCCGGTGAACTATCCTCGGCGACGATATCCGCGGCGGTCAGAACAAGATAGGCCGCATACCCGGTTTCGGCAGGTTCCTGGGCCAGAAGCTCGTCCAGACGCTGATTTGACTGCGCCGACACCAGCGAGATTCCGGCACTCAGCAGCACAAACACCGCACAACGGCGGATACAACGATTACGCATATGTGTGTTCCCCCAGAGAACAAGTTCCTTGGTTTAGTATATTTCTCACCAATAATAATTGCAAAGCTTTCCGTTCGTATTACAATATAAAGTGTGAAAATGAATACAAAACGTTTTTTTACCTGGGTGCTCCCGGCCATTCTCTTTGTCCTGTTCAGCGCCCTTGAGCTGTTGGGAGTTTTTGTTCCGGCGGAACACTCCGTCTACGACGCATGGCTCCACCTGAAACCGGACGTTGAGCAACGCGAGGAGATTCTCTTTCTCGATGTCGACGATACGGCAATCGCCCGGGTTGGCGTGTGGCCGTGGTCGCGGGATATTATGGCCCGTGGCCTGATTACGCTCCGCGAGTTTGAAGCGGGACCCACCGTCTTTGACATCGAGTACGTCGACCGCAGCCCCCTCGCGGTTGACGGTCAGATTCTTGAAAACCGCATACCCGACGCCTTTCGCAACGAGTTCAACGAGATAACCGGCAGCGTCGAAAGCCTGATCTCGGCGATCGCGGCGGGGCAGATCCCGCCGGAGGACGCCGGTGACTTTCTTGCCGACCTGACCGACCTGGCCGACAACGCCGAAACCCGCCTTCTCAACCGGGTACAGGACGTTGTCCGCAACAACGACGCAATTCTCGGCAATGGCGCCGCCGCCCATGGAAACGCATGGTTCACCGTCAACCTCATTCCCGATGCGCCGGAACAGGTGCCCCGGGAGCGCGTCGATTTTGCAATTCAGGAGGCGGCGATCGAAAATCTCGTCGGCGATGCGTACCACGTTCTCGCCGCCGCAGGACTTAGGCCGGCGT
>JAQIBO010000030.1 GCA_027859055.1 Spirochaeta sp. | reverse complement strand
ATGTTCGCCACGCACCACTGGTTCAACCGTTTCCGATCGTACTGGAGTTTCTCCAGGCGAATCTCGGTGCGCTGCCGATCGCCGCTGCGACCAACGAGAACTTCGGTATTTCCAATATCGTGTTGCGGACAGCGGGGCTGTCATCGCTGTTTCAGTTGCTGGTAACCGCGGACGATGTGACGCACCCGAAACCGGCGCCGGATATCTATTTGACCTGTGCAGAACGACTGGGGGTGCCTCCGGGGGAGTGTCACGTGTTCGAGGACAGTGCCTTCGGAATTGAAGCGGCAACCGCTGCAGGTATGATCGTAACCGACGTGACGCGCTTCTTGTGAGTCTTGGGCAGGGCCGCACCGATGAACCGTGAAATGGTGAGCGCACATCTGCAGGACGCTGTTTCGATTCCTGTGGCGTTTATCGGTCTGGGGCGGATTGCGTCACTTCTTGAAAATGACCCGCTCCGGGAAAAACCCGCCACCCACGCCGGTGCGGTTCACGCCCACCCGGGGTGTCACATCGTCGGTGGATACGATCGGGACGAGAGTCGGCGCGCCGCGTTTGAGAAGCGGTGGAATGCGCCGGTGTACACCGACAGCACTTCACTCCTGGCAACGGAACCGGGCATCGTGGTCATCGCGACCCATCCGGATAGCCATGGTCGGTTCCTGGAACAGGCCAAAGCAGCCGGGGTGCCCGTCGCGATCTGTGAAAAGCCGGTCGCTCCAACGTACCGGCGTGCCCGCCGGCTCGTATCTCTTGAACGAGACGGAGGTTTCCGGGTGGTGGTAAACCATGAACGCCGCTTCTCGCGGGACTACCAGCTGGCGCAGCGGGGGCTTGCGGCGGGGGAGTTTGGTACGTTACAGGGCGTTCACGGCCGTCTGTACTTTGGCGGCGCTGCCCGTCACGACCGCGTCTTGCTTCACGACGGCACTCATCTTATCGACGCGATTCACTTTTTGACGGGAGACCGTATCGTATTGACGCGCAAAGCAGGACGGTACCGCTCCGCCCGCGGTACCGTCTATCTTCACGGTCATTTTGCCGGGCAGCCGGTTCCGGTGGTAATAGAGGTTGGTTCCGGCCGCCGGTATCTCCACTTCGAAACGGTGCTGTCCGGTTCCGACGGGGAGGTCCGTGTCGGAAACGGGATCTTCGAATGGAAACTGGGGCGCCCGAGCCCCTTTTACGAACAGTATCGATCACTTATCGACAGTAACCGGTTTCCACCGGCCCCCAGCGGCTACTTTTCAGGAATGATATCCGAGGCGGTGCGTCTGTATCAGAACGACACGGCGCGCTCGCGGTCCTCCCTGGCGGATGGACTGGCGGCGATGCGCGTTATTCGCGACGCGGGGCGGTTGTGGTGAATCGACTCCTTGAGCTCTTATGGGTGCAGCCGGCGCGGATCGTTGCGCTGTCCTTCGTGCTGGTAGCGCTGGTCGCTGCGATGCTTATGATGCTTCCGCCGGCGCACACGGAACCGGATGGGCTTACGTTTCTCGACGCGTTTTTCACCGCCGCGTCGGCGGTTTGTGTCACCGGCCTCATCGTCGTGGATACTCCTGTGGCGTTTACGCTGTTCGGGGAGATCGTGATTCTGGTGCTGATCCAGATTGGTGGGCTCGGGATCATGGCGTTTTCATTGTCGGCGATTTTTTTGCGACGCAAGCGCCTCTCCGTGGGGGAATCCGAGCTTCTCTCGTACATGCTGAACGAGGAGGACCGGACAACGCTCCGCGGCCAACTGCTCAGCATCGTCGGTTTCACATTTCTGCTCGAACTGATCGGAGCAGCGCTTCTGTACCTGCCGATGCGTTCTGCCGCGGGGGATCACAGCGCAATCTGGTTGTCCGTGTTTCACGCCGTGTCTGCGTTCTGCAACGCGGGATTCTCACTTTTCAGCGACAGCCTTGTCCAATTTGCGGATCACCTCGTCGTCAACGCAACGATCGGCGGACTGATTATCGCCGGTGGTATCGGGTTTACCACTATGACCGTCTTTCGCGACGACATCGATGCGTGGCTTCGGCATATCATGCCGGGGCGCTGGGCGGGAAAAGCGCCCCGGATATTTCGAACACCCCCTGCGTGGCGGTACGTCCGATCGGAATCGTCACGAATTGCGTTGCGCGGGACGGCGGTACTGCTCGTTCTCGGGGCAGTTCTGTTTTACGTATTGGAAACCGGACATATTCTGGCCGATGAGGTGCTGGCGAGCAAATACATCCGATCGATTTTCCAGTCGGTAACGCTCAGGACCGCCGGGTTCAATACGGTTGATATCGCTGCTCTTTCCACCGCCACTCTTCTCATGATGGTACCGTTTATGTTCATCGGTGCCGGTTCGGGAGGAACGGCGGGGGGAGTGAAGCTGGGTACGGTGGCAGTAGTTCTTGCGGATGTGAAACGCTTCGTGTTTGGTCGGGAGGATGCGGTGCTTTTCTACCGGCGTGTGCCACGC
>JAQIBO010000013.1 GCA_027859055.1 Spirochaeta sp. | reverse complement strand
TTGACCGCAACGACCACCGGCTCATCGGTGCGCAACACGACCGGAAGATCGGGGGTTCGTGGCCTTTGCCGTATTACGTGACCCGGTGGCAACAAGATATCGAGCCAGCCGGGTTTCTCGGTAGCGGTCAGGAGCGCGCGCCCGTCGATGTGTACCCGTATTCCCGCTTCAGCGCCTATTATATGTGCTTCAAGGTCGCCAACAGAGAAGGATTTGTCGTGTCCCGGCTCGATGGGGAACAAGCCCCACGTCTTTTCCATCAGCTATATCGTACAAAAAAACCGGCACCGTAAATCGTTACAGTACCGGTAATTAGGAATGGGCGGTAATGGATTTGAACCATCGACCCCATGCATGTCAAGCATGTACTCTAACCAACTGAGCTAACCGCCCTTATTTGTAAGGTACTACGACAGGGAACTGACAATTCGTTCCAGAACTTTTGCCCTGTCCAGCGGCTTGACTATATAATTTTTTGCACCAAGGAGCAAGGACTTTTTGACCAAATCCTGCTTTCCAAGAGCGCTGATCATCACCACCCGAGCGCCTTTGTCGAACTCCATGATTTTTTCAAGAGACGTCACGCCATCCATTTTGGGCATCGTAATGTCCATCGTTACCAGATCGACGTTCGGATAGAGTTCCTTATACTTGTCCAGACCCTCCTGCCCGTCTCCAGCGGTCCCGGCAACCTCAAATCCTTCAGAGGTAAGTATCTGACCGATCTGCTTCGTTACAAACATTGAATCATCTACCACAAGCACCCGATACGCCGTGCCGTCTTCACGCTGCCCTGCGGCGGCGCGTTCGTTAATGCTGGGGTAATCCTGTTTCGTCTTCATATGCGTCAGGCCCGTTCGCGAATCGCGACATTCACTTCAATTTTCCCCATCGGCAAAATCATCGGTACAATCAACGCTTCGAAATCGGGATCAGAAATCTCCATGTTTTCCCCTTTGAAGATAGCCGGAGGCGTGAGATCAAATTTGAAGCCAAGATTGTGCAATTTCGTCACCGCTTGACCGGTGATCATGTTGGCAAGTTCAGTTATCGTTGCCCGGGCCATGTCGTTAAACTCGGTAACCGGTTCCATCTCCATGTTACTCAGCATGCCCGACGCCACAGCGATGCCTGTTTCAACTTTCATATCAAACAACACCCGTCCTTCGACGTCTCCCGCCAATCCGACGATCGCCGCAATTCCCAGCATAGGCATGGCTGCACTTTTCAGGTACAACTCTCCCCGCTGGACCTCCGCCTGCAGCACCTCGCTCAGAACGCTATACGCAGACTCGACAAAGGGATTGATATACTCTACACGCATTAAAAACTCCTACCGATGAATATACACGCTCAATGGTCCGTCTGCTACCGGCTCCCATGCGTCGGCTCGAATAACCTCTTCGTTATCGCCGAGGACCAGTCGGCCTCCCGGCTTCAGCATCTCGTCAAATCGTTCCAGAATCCGTTCCTGGTCTTCATATTTGTGAAATGACAGCAGATCCCGCGCCACGATCAGATCCAGCTTCGGCATCGCCGCTGCGCTCAGCACGTCGCTGAACTCGAACAGGACCGACTCTTTCAATTCAGAATTAAAACCGATCCCATTTTTGCCTTCCACGATGAACTGTTCCCACTCATCGGGGATTTCGTTTCGCGTAAATACCAGATTAGGTGCGGTCGAAATTTTCAACAGGTCCTTGTCTCCTGCCCATATTTTGATTTGCTTTTCCGGAAAGCGGACCCGCAGAGACGCAGCGATCGAATAGCTTTCGTGCCCACTACCACAACCGGGATTCCAGACTTGGTAAACCGTCGCTTCCGTCGCGTGGAGCTGAGACTGAAATGCTTCCAGGTAGGCCTCACGCCAGAACGCCCCGGTGAATCGGGAGAAAAACGGGCGAAGAAACGCCTCCGCATCTGCCGGCTCTTTCAGCTGATACTCGGAGCCGTTTGCGCGACGCTCGGCAACCCATTCATCAACGCGGCGAGAAAACCAGCCGTGATTAGCGGGAGTAACATAGTACGATGAAAACGCCTGCAACCCATCCGCAAGAAAGCGTCGTTGGACTTCGGTATCGTCGGACTGTTTCGCATTCTCCTGGTGTGGAGTGGCCGGTGGTGATGCGGTTCCAGAACCGTCGGAACCCGTTTCCGGACGGTGCTTATCGATCCGGTCCTGAATGGAAGGCTGGTTTTCGTCGGTCTCTTCTTCGCGGGTGAAGATTCGGTCAACGTCAAGGATGATGTACAGACGTTCGTCATATTCGGCAACTCCGCTGATATACTTCACGTTGATGTCACCGAAAATCGGATGTGGTGGTTGAACCTGCCGGGATGATATCCCAACGACCTTGTCAATTGAGTCAACAACGATTCCCAGCATGTTGTTCTCAAGACGCAGGATGAGGCCGTTCTCCGGCTCACCCTCAGCCTGTTCATGCACGGGGAGGTTAAAAAAGGAGCGTAGATCGATGATTGAAATAATATCGCCGCGGAGGTTGTACACACCCCGAACGAAGTGAGCTGTGTTTGGCACATACGTGAAATGGTAGAACTTGGCAATTTCTTTCACGCGCATGATATCGACGCCGTAGTCCTTGCCACCAAGGGTAAATGTCACCATTTTGAAGTCTACGAGCTCTTGCTGGCCCTCGGCGACGGCTTTCCCGTCGGACACTGTGTATGCGTCTGTCATAGCTGCTCCATCACGATCGGATCTCCCGCTGTTCCCGCTCTTCTTTTTCCCGACGCAGTCCAAGTTCCAAAAGCTGGCTTACGTCGATAATTAACGAGACCTTCCCGTCACCAGTGATGTTT
>JAQIBO010000532.1 GCA_027859055.1 Spirochaeta sp. | reverse complement strand
CGATCAGCCCCTGCATCAGGCGAACTGCCCGGGAGCGCGTCTCCCACCGTTTGAGCAGAAAGCGCACGTTTTGCGGGAGATCGGCGGTGATACCCGAGAGTGCCTCCAACGGATCGTCGAGACCGTCCCGACGGGCATCGGCAACACTGTCCTCGGTCAGTGTGAACGTCGGCACCGTATCGAACCGGTGGAGCCGCGTCATTCGGGCTACGATAAACGCCTCGGTGAACGGTGCGCCCGGCGGGATGCCGATCTCCATATTGGCCTGGACGCGAACGCTGCCGGTGACCGGCGGTGCGTCAACAGTTGGTGCGATCAACGGATTGAGCGCGTACCGCGGTGACGAATCGTCAGTATCGTCGATCGCAGCGACCCGTCGAAACACGCCAACCCGGGTCAGCTGCTCCACCGTATCGCGGTCGATCGGGAGAGACAGCCCGTTGCCGCTCAGTTGAAGCAATCTGATCATTTCGCCGAGGGTGAAACTCCGATCGGCAGGAATTGAACCGACCGCCTGGAAGAGGAGTTCCGCGTATTCGTAGGTCCGTTCCACCGTACTCGTCAGTGGCGCCGCCCAGAGGAGTACGCGTATCCACCGTTCCGGTAGTTCCGCAAACGCCTCCCAGCTCTCCGGACGGAGCAAGATCGTTTCACCCTCGTCGGTGCGGGTCAGCAAACCGAGGGTTTCGCAGATCATCAGAATGAATCTGAGATAGCCGGCGCCTTCTGAGGAATCGACGCCGAACCGATCGGTGAGTTCCGTAGCCGCCCGTTTGCGGAGCGCTCCGTTACGGGTGAACAGGTCCTGGTTTTCGCGGAGAAATGAATACATTGCAGCAACAAAAACCGGCGTCAACCACGGTGCCGTCGCCGCGTCGTCTGTTCCCTGGGGTTGCAACGGGGCGCCGACCACGAGGTGGTGCACGCCGAGCTCAAGTGGTGCCAGGGCGGGTTCGAGCAACGGATTGAGGCGCACCGAAGCGGGCTGCGGACCGTCAATCAGCAGCAGTCGGTCGGTGTGGTTCAGCAACGTTGCCTGAAACGTGCTGTACTCAAACTCTCCGGAGAGAAAGCGGTACAGCTGCTCCTCTGACGGTGACCCGAGAACCGAGACCGCCGATAACAGGATAGTATCGCGTCGGGTCAGCAGCTCCCTGATCTGATCTCCCGTCGCCGGACGTATCAGAAAGTCCTGGAGGTCCTGCATCAGATCGTGTTTGTTGTACGGCGTTTTTACCGGTCCAAGGTAGTTCCGGTACACCGCAAAAAACGACTCATCCTCAAGGTTGAGAAGGTACGTGGCAAATTCTCTGTCGGTTTTCATCGTTCGTTATCCTTCCCAATGCTCGATATGGTACGCGTATCCCTGCTCGGTGAGAAATTTCTGCCGATTTGCGGCAAATTGCTCCTCCACCGTTTGATTGGACACAAGGGTATAGAAATGTGAGTTGTGAAACTGGCCATGTTTTGGTCGGAGAATGCGACCGAGGCGCTGTGCTTCCTCCTGCCGCGAGCCGAAGCTGCCGGAGACCTGCACCGCAACCGACGCATCGGGTAAATCGATCGCGAAGTTCGCCACCTTACTGACAACGATAACCTTGATCTCTCCGGACCGAAACGCCGCGTAGATCTCCTCCCGTTTCGCGTTGGGAGTTTTACCGGTGATGATCGGGGCGTCGAGACGCTCTGCCAGGTCATCCAGCTGGTTGAGGTACTGGCCGATCACCATGACCGCTTCTTCCGGGTGGTTCTCGACGATCTGAAACGCGGCTTCAATTTTTCGCGGATTCTCACTGGCAAGCCGAAACTTACGTCGCTTGTCCGCCACTGCGTATTCGGTACGGAGCTCCCGGGGCATATCCAGGCGAATTTCATAACATACCGCCTCGGCGATCCACCCTTTCTGCTCCAACTCTTTCCACGGCACGTCATACCGTTTTGGTCCCACCAAGGAAAATACATCCTGTTCCCGTCCGTCTTCACGGATAAGTGTTGCGGTCAGACCGAGACGCCGAATCGCCTGGATCTCCGCGGTAACCCGAAAGATCGGCGCCGGCAGGAGGTGGACCTCATCGTAAATGATCAGTCCCCACCGTCGTTTGCGAAACAGATCAAAGTGGGGGAACACGGAGTCCCGGTCCGGTCGCCACACCAGGATCTGGTAGGTGGCCACCGTAATGGAGCGGATTCGTTTGCTGCCGCCGGTGTACTCACCGATGTCGTCGGCGGTGAGGTCCGTTTTGTCCAGGAGCTCATCGACCCACTGATGCACCGCCGCAACGTTGGTGGTCAGAATGAGCGTACTGGTCTTGAGCAGATCCATCGCCGCCATGCCGACCACCGTTTTGCCCGCTCCGCAGGGCAGGACTACGGTGCCGTATCCCGCACCGGGCTTGCCCTCACCGTAGAAGATGCGCGCCGCCTCATTCTGGTAGTTACGCAGGTCAAACGGCTTGCCCCCGAGCGTTTCGCTTCGCAGCTCGAACTCGATCGGATCGCCCTCGAGGAGGGGCGCCTTGTCGTCAACGGGGTACCCGACGTGGATCAGTTCCTGTTTCACCGTGCCCCGGTCCACCAGGCTGATCAGAAACCCGTCTCCGTCCCCGTCCGTTCCGTCCTCCTCGCGCAACAGCTTTGCGATCGCCGGACGCGAGCGCAACTCCTGGCGGATCGTTTCGTCGGGGACGATCAGCCGGAGCGTATATTCGTCGTCAGTCGCCTCCAGGCGCAGCTTGCCGTACCGGCTGATCAGTTCCCTGATTGAGCTCTGGATATGGGGCGGTATGGGAAACCGGCTGTTTTCCGACAGAGCGGATACGACCGATTCTGCGTCGAGCCCCGCCGAGGCGGCGTTCCAGAGTGAAAGGGGGGTGATCCGGTAGGTGTGGAAGTGTTCCGGCGATTTTTCCAGTTCGGTAAAGGGAGCGATAGCGCTGCGGGCGCGGTCGGCCTCTTCATCGTGAACGTCGAGAAGGATTGTGTTGTCACCTTGTACGATAAGGGGCTGTGGCATCCGTATAGATGTACACTATTTCTCATGAAATTTTAAGCGGGGGGATAGTACACTGGGAGGAGAGGGAGACAATATGTCACGAAAATCAGCTGCTACTGCCCAGAAATCCCGCACAGGGGCCAAAACGTTCGTTATCGACACCAACGTCTTGATCCACCGCCCCGATGCAATTCTCAGTTTCAAGGACAACGAGGTAGTCGTTCCGATGTGGGTTCTCGAAGAGCTGGACCGTCTCAAGACGTTTTCCGACGAGCGCGGACGCAACGCGCGGCAGGCGATCCGGTTCCTTGACGACGCGGGACGCCATGGAAATCTTGCCGACGGTGTGCGCATCGAAAACGGCTCGGTGCTCAAAGTCGTTTCCACCCAGCCGGACAAGATCCCCAACGACTTTCTGCAGGACAAGTCCGACAACAAAATCATTCTTGCGGCGTGGCAGATTCAGCAGGACGGCGGTCAGGTGTTCTTTGTCAGCAAGGACATCAACGCCCGCGTCAAGGCAACCGCCCTGGGGATCAAAGCGGTGGACTACGAAAAGCAGAAGGTCGATATCACCAAGCTGTATGCGGGATTCACCGCAGTTGATGTTCGTACCGAAAGTTACGATGAGCTGGCCGCTACCGGGGTTCTCGAGTGGCCCGACGAATTGCCGCCGAACCACTACCTCTTGCTCCGCGATAAAGAACACGAGGACGAACTGATCGGCCGGTACGAGAGGGATAACGGCGTAATACGCTACGTCGATCACAAGATGCAGTCGGTTGCGGGGATTCGTCCCCTGAACGACGAGCAGTTGATCGCCCTCGATTTGCTGCTGAATCCGGCGGTGCAACTGGTCACGCTGGTGGGAAAGGCGGGAACCGGAAAGACGCTCCTGGCGATCGCTGCGGGACTGAACCAGACGATGGAAGACATCTTGGACAAGCGCGTTCTGGTCAGTCGACCGGTGGTGCCGATGGGAAAAGATATCGGATATCTTCCCGGTGCAAAGGACGAGAAGCTTTCCCACTGGATGCGGCCGCTCTTTGATAACCTGGAACTGATCACCAGCGTGTATCACAAACAGAACATCAAACAGCCGGAGCAGATCCTCAGCAACAATATTATCGAGCTGGAAGCGTTGAGTTACATCCGCGGTCGTTCACTGCCCAGCCCGTTCATCATCATAGACGAGGCGCAGAATCTCTCTCCCCACGAGGTGAAAACGATAGTTTCCCGCGCGGGAACCGACGCCAAGGTGGTTCTCACCGGTGATCCCTTCCAGATCGACAGCCCGTACCTGGACGCCAACTCGAACGGGCTGACCTACCTCGTTGAGGCGTTCAAGGGCCAGCCGATCTTCGGTCACATTTTGATGACCCGGTCTGAGCGGAGCGTGCTGGCGGATATTGCGGCGGAACTGCTCTGAGCCCGCGGCGGATCGGACGGGCGCCGGTCTATCCGCGAACGCCGCCGGCGTCGAGGACTAACTCAATCCCGTCGAGATGGATTCTGAGCCAGTCCGTCCGTTTGTCGATGTAATACACCACCTCGTAGACCGCCTTCTCCAGGAGAAAGACCTCCAGCGCGGTGGCAATCGCATCCCTGTCGCCGGGCACAAAACTCGCCCCCGCGACGGTCTCAAGATAACCGTGGAGAAACGTTCCGCCGACGAGGGTATACCAGGGGCGTATCCACGCCTCAAGTCGCTCTCCGTCCTCCGGGCGAATTGCAATCGTTTCCAGATAGCGGCTGCTGATCGCGTAATGAAACGACCGCAGCATCCCGGCAACGTCACGGAACGCAGAAAACTTGAGACGCCGCTCACTGAGCGTACGCGCCGGCTCACCCTCCAGATCGATAATGACGAAGTCGCGTCCCGTAAACAGTACCTGTCCGAGATGATAATCGCCGTGGATCCGGATCTTCTTCGCATCGATTTTCCGGGCGGTAATCTGCTGAAACCGTTCGAGGATTTCCGCTTCCCGGCTGAGAAACGTCTCCACCGCGGGAGCGATTTCCGCGGGAACATGCGCGCGGGCTTTCTTCAGGGTGCCGTTGACGCGGCGGGTCAGGCTGCGCAGCGACTGGTACAACGACCGTTGGTACAGCCGGGAGAACGGTTCCGGTGTGAACGCCGGATCGGTTGTCTGTCCCGCCAGCGCCTGGTGAAGCTCACCGGTCCGTTTTCCAAGCAGTTCGATCATCTCCAGGAAAAATCCGTCTACCCGTTCCAGGAACCGGTCGGGAATCTGTTGCGGATCAACCTCCAGAAGTGAACGCGGAATCTTACCCAGACTGTCCGGCGAGTCGGTCTCAACAAGGATCGTCTCAAAGAACCGCTCGATCGAATCACGGGTGTACCCCCACGCGTCTCCCTGGTTGGGGACAAAGTCGATAAGCAGCCCGACCGCCGATCCTTCGTCACCGGAGCCGGCATAGGTCAGGCTGCCGCCATAGGCGGGTACGGTGGACAGGTTCCGCTGTTCGGTTAAATAGCGCGTCAGCTCCACGTCGGGATTGATGCCGCTTTCAAGCTTGCGAAACACTTTGAGAAACAGCGAATCCTCATACAGGATTGAGGTGTTTGACTGCTCTGCCGACAGCACCCGCGAGGCCGGTTGCGGCGGTAGCTCCTGAATGCGTCGCCGTAGACCGCGACTTTTGTGAAGATCCACCGTGCCGTCCGCAGCCTTGAGTCGTTTCTTTCCCGTCAACGCGTGGAATACCCCCGTACGGAACGTATCGCTGTAGACGCCGTCGTACAGTACGGCGCCCTCGGTGCCGGAGAGGGTCGCATCGGCGATAACCGCATGGGGAACTTCCTCCCGGATAGAGAGCGCCTCATCGCCGGTGGCCAGCGCGATCGGCACCAGGTAGCGCTCGGCTCTGTCGTCGGAAAAGACCAGTTCAATGACGAGTAACCACGCCATGTTCTCGCCGCTCCCGAACGAAACCGTATCGGCGATCCGGGTCCGGCGGAATTTCAGCGATTTCTCCCGGAACCAGCGGCTGCGCCGGATAAACGGGGGTAACAGTTCCCGTTCCAGCCTGGTACGCAGTGCGTCGCCCATGCCGGTCCAGTCCTTTCCGGTGATGGAAACTGTCTGTGCGCCACCGGCGTCACCGTACTCGTCGACGGCGGGCTGCATCTGGAGCCAGTAAAAGTCATTTCCGCCGATCGTGACGGTGTATCCGTCGTCGCGGACGGTGGGGAAGTGTGTCTGGCTGAACGCCTCTTCCGGTACATATCCGGAGTACGACGACAGTTCCAGCTCGGTAACCTGGGTGTGGCGGGAGAAATTCACGATCACCAGGATCGATTCGTCGCCGTATCGACGGAGAAACGCGAACACCCGGTGGTTGGTTCCCGGAATAACCTCCAGATCGCCCCGGCTGAACGCGGGAAACCGGCGTCGGGTAGCGATAATTCGCTTCATCCACCACAAGAGCGAGGAACCGTTGTTCTGCTGCGTTTCCACGTTGATCGAACCGTGGTGATACTCGGGGTCGATAATCACGGGAAGGTACAGGCGTTGCGGGTTGGCGTCGGAAAACCCCGCGTTGCGGTCGGAGCTCCACTGCATCGGTGTCCGGACTCCGTCGCGGTCACCAAGATAGACGTTATCTCCCATTCCGATCTCGTCGCCGTAATAGATCACCGGTGTACCCGGAAGGGAGAAGAGCAGGCTGTTCATCAGCTCGATTCGCCGCCGGTTGTTGTCGAGAAGCGGGGCGAGGCGTCGACGGATACCGAGGTTGATCCGTTGCCGCGGATCGCGGCCATAGGCGCGGTACATGTAGTCCCGTTCCTCGTCGGTGACCATCTCAAGGGTCAACTCGTCGTGGTTGCGCAAGAAAATGCCCCACTGGGAGGTTTCGGGAATCGCGGGTGTCTGGTCGAGGATGTCGATAACGGGAAACGCATCCTCCATCTTGAGCGACATGAACAGGCGCGGCATGAGGGGGAAATGAAACGCCATGTTGCACTCATCTCCGCTGCCGCCGCCAAAGTAATCAACGGCATCTTCCGGCCACTGGTTGGCCTCGGCAAGGAGCATACCGTCGGGGAAATGGGTGTCCACGTGGGCGCGCATCTGGCGGAGAAACTCGTGCGTCTCCGGCAGATTCTCGCAGTTTGTGTCGTCTCGTTCGAAGAGGTAGGGAACGGCGTCGAGACGCACACCGTCAATGCCCATGGAGAACCAGTAATCGAGTACTTTAAAGACTTCCCGTTGAACGTCGGGGTTGTCAAAGTTGAGATCCGGCTGGTGCGAATAGAAGCGGTGCCAGTAGTACGCTTTGGCCTCAGGGTCCCACGTCCAGTTCGAGCTTTCGAAGTCCTGGAAGATAATGCGCGCCTCGGTGTATTTCTCCGGCGTCTCGCTCCAGACGTAGAAGTCGCGCCATTTACTCCCCGGTCTGGCGGTACGCGAACGTTCGAACCAGGGGTGCTGGTTGGATGTATGGTTAATGACAAGCTCGGTAATCACTTTCAGATCCCGGGCGTGTGCTTCTTTCAGGAAGCGTTTGAAATCCCGAATCGTACCGTAGGCGGAGTGCACACCGGTGTAGTCGGAGATATCATAGCCATCGTCCCGCCACGGCGATGGGTAGAACGGCAACACCCAGATCGCGTTCACGCCGAGGTCCTGAAGATAATCCAGCTTGTTCGTGAGGCCGCGGAAGTCACCCATGCCGTCGCCGTTGCTGTCCATATAGGATCGAACGTGCAGCTCGTAGATAACTGCGTCTTTGTACCAGTCGTGTTCAGTATGTGTCTGTTCGTTCATCATGTTCTCCAGGATCCCGCGCGGGCGCGAGGTCAAACGGGTCGTGCGCCGCCGCGTTCAGCGCTCCAGCACAAAAATGTGTACGGGCCGGGTTCGTGGGTCCAGTTCCACGTAGTTCCAGTATCCCCGCCACGTGTAGGTTGCCTTATCCAGTAAATCTCGTACGACAAACGGCGGTTGGTCCGGTAATCCCACCGCCAGAGGCGAAAACTCCACCATCCCGGCTTGCGTTGCGTGGAAATCCATATTCACACAGATCAGGATCACGTTATCGCCACTGGCGCTGCGTTTGCTGTAACACAAAATCGACGGGTTGTCACACGGGTGGAACCGGAGCGTCCGGTTGTCCTGAAGCGCCTCATTTTCGCGGCGGATCGCGTTTACCTGTCGGATCAGCGGCGCAAGGGAATCGGTGCGGGCCAGATCCCACACGCGGATCTCGTACTTTTCCGAATGGAGGTAATCTTCGCCGCCCGGGCGGCTCGGCGTGTGTTCCAGAAGCTCAAAGGCGGGACCGTAGATTCCGTAGTTGCCGCTCAACGTCGCCGCCAGGACGAAGCGCGCGATAAACGCGGCGCGACCGCCGGTCTGGAGATCCTCGTGGAGGATATCCGGGGTGTTGGGCCAGAAATTCGGCCGAAAAAACTCCGCCACCTCCGTCGTGGTCAGTTCGGTGAGATATTCACGCAGCTCCGCCGGATCGTTTCGCCAGGTGAAATAGGTGTAGGACTGGGTGAACCCCGCCTTGGCGAGGCGGTACATCCGTTTGGGCCGCGTAAACGCCTCGGCAAGGAAGATCGCCTCCGGGTGTTCCCGGCGGATCTCTGCAATCGCCCACTCCCAGAACGGAAACGCCTTGGTATGCGGGTTGTCCACCCGAAACACCAGGACGCCCTGTTCGATCCAGTACAGAAATACGTCCTTCAGTTCCTGCCACAACGCCTGCCAGTCTTCCGTCTCGAAATTGATCGGATAGATATCCTCATATTTTTTTGGCGGATTCTCGGCAAACTGGATCGAGCCGTCCGGGCGTGAAACGAACCAGTCGGGATGCTCCGCCACCCACGGGTGATCCGGGGCGCACTGAAAGGCGATGTCCAGAGCGATCTCCATCTCGTAACTGCGGACCCGCTCCACAAGCTCACGAAAATCTTCGAGTGTGCCAAGTTGCGGGTGTATCGCCGTATGACCACCTTCGGCGGAGCCGATCGCCCAGGGTGATCCCGGATCTCCCGGAGCGGCGGTGACACTGTTGTTGCGTCCCTTGCGTTTTGTGGTGCCGATCGGGTGGATCGGAGGCATGTATACGATGTCAAAGCCAAGTCGTGCGATGTACGGAAGGCGGGCGGCGACGTCGTGAAACGTGCCGTGGGTGGTTCCGGAACCAGCAGAGCGGGGAAAGAGCTCATACCACGCGCTGAACGCGGCGCGACGGCGGTCCACCTGGACGCGGAGCGTTGTGGCGTAGCTGTTTTCAAGGGACCGGTCCGGCCACGCGTCCAGAAGTGCGATCGTTGCGGGAGCCAGCACAGTTCCGACGCGATGATCAACGCTGTCCGTCGGGACTTCGAGCCCCGCGGCGATCTCCGCAAGCCGGCGCGCCTCGGCGGTGTGGGAGGCCCCGGCGCTTCGAACGCGTTCGGCGGTATCGGCGATCAGACGCGCCCCGATGGAGAGGTCCACCTCGTCCACTACCGCGGCGGCATGCTTTTTTCGGAGGCCGTGAATCCAGGTGTCTACGTGGTCGATCCAGGCGTGCACGGTGTACTCGTAAAACCCGAGTTTTTTCACGGAAAACGAGGCGGTCCAGCGGTCGTTTCCCTGGTTATGAAGCGGAGTCTCGGCCCAGCGCCCGCCGGCAGGCCGATACCGGAGTACCGCACGGATGTGGTCGTGGCCGTCGGCAATTATGTCCGCCTCAACATGGACCGTTTCACCGATAACGCGCTTGATCGGAAAGGCCCCGGCGTCGATCTCGGGACGGACCCGGTCGATGACAACGCGCCGTCGGCCGTGATATGCGTGGATCGATTTCTGTTTCACCCGTCTATCGTAGCAAATGCGAGCGGTTCCATCACCCCACGTACTGCGATATATCCACCTCATCGATCTGTTCCGGTTTCAGGTGCTTCAACGCGTACTCCCGGTACAGACCCGATTCAAGAAAAAGATCAAACAGATCCGGGTCGATATGACCATCCGCCTTGAACTTTGCGAGGATGTCGATCGCAACGGAGAGGGGCTTCGCTTTTTTGTACGGCCGGTCCGATGCGGTCAGCGCCTCAAAGATATCCGCAATCGCCATAATTCGTGCCGGCATAGAGAGATCGTCTCCGGTCAGCTGGCGCGGGTAGCCGGCGCCATTCAGCGTTTCATGGTGCGTGCCGGCGTACTCCGGTACATCCTTGAGGCTGGCCGGAAAGGGAAGCCGGTCAAGCATGGCGATCGTCTGCATGACGTGTTCGTTGATCTTGAAGCGTTCTTCCGCGGTGAGGGTGCCACGCCCGATCGACAGGTTGTACAGTTCGCCCTGGTTGTACAGATCCTCCGGAACGGGCAGGGTGAAGCCGAACTTCTCGTACTGCGTATAGAACTCTCCGGTTCGGGGTATGCGGTGCTCCGGTTTGTCGGCGAGCAGGTGTTCTTCGACGGGAAGCAGCGGCGCGTCCCCCGGAGGTTGCCGTTGCTGTTCCGCCCAGGAAAGGCCGATCGTATCGTCGAAATGGCGCATCCATCGCCGCTCGCCGATCTGCTGCAGCCGCTCGATGCGCTCCGGCGCCATGAACTCACCGCCCAGGTTCGCCTCCGCGACAAACGCAAACTCCTCATGTAGTTCGCGCTCAGTCTGTGCCAGGCGCGCGTCCGCTTCGGCCGCCTCGACACCGTTGAGAACCGCCTCGTAGCGCTCAATTCGTGCGTCCCGCAGAAGTACTTCAAAACGGGTGCGGACCTCGTGAACCCGGTTGTAAATCGTTTCCAGCTTGGTCGCTTTGTCGACAACGTAATCCGGTGTCGTGACTTTTCCGGCGTCGTGGAGCCATGCGCCAATCCGAAACGCTCGCCAGTCCTGGTCGCTTCCAAAGCGGAAATCACCAAGCGGGCCGGTTGTGATCCCATCCGCCTGGTGCGCCAGCATCAGCGCAATCTCCGGCACGCGGGCGCAGTGTCCGCCGGTGTAGGGGCTTTTTGCGTCGATAGCTCCGGCGATCAGCTGGATCATCGCGTCAAACAACCGTTTCTGTTCCTCGATAAGATCCCGGTTGTACAGTGCCGTCGCTGCACCGGCGGAAAGGGCTTCGACGAAGCGCTGGATCTCTCCGGAAAACTCGATCGTCTTCCCGCTGTCGGGATCTTTGGCGTTGAGCAGCTGGATCGCCCCGATAATATCGCTGCCCCGCGGTTTGAGCGGAACGGTAAGAAATGACTGGGAGCGGTACCCGTTCGACTCGTCAAACCGTCGTGTACCGGAGAAATCGAACCCGCTTGTGTTGTACGCGTCGGGAATGTTTACCGTCGTCTCATTGTTAACGGTGTGGGAGACCACGTTGTGCTCATTCGGGGAGCCGTCCTCGGTGTACAACGGCACCGACGGCAAGGTTACCGGATTTCCGCTGGTACCGCCCTGAACAAATCCAAGACTGTCGTTGAGGACAATTTTGAAATCCAGGGTGCCTGCGGCTTCATTCTTGAGATACAGACTTCCCCCGTCGGCGTGGGAGAGCTCCTGGGCGCCCCCGAGAATAAGCTCCGAAAGCCGGTCGATATTCTTCTCCGCGGAGATCGCGATGTTCAGATCGATGATCTTCTCCAACCGGTCAAGACTGTCGTTCAACTCTTCCGTTCGTCCTTGAAGGCGGGTCTTCATGGCGGCAAACCCGTTGGCCAGTTGGTGGAACTCACTAATCGAGGTGCGAACCGGCGGGCTTCCGGAAAAGTCCAGATTTCGAATGCGTTCCGCGTCCGCCGCCAATGCGGTCAGGACGCTGCTGAGCGAGCGGGTCATCGCCAACACGAATGGAACGGACAACAGTACAAGAATAATTGCGATGATTCCGATCGTATTGCGAATCGTCGTGAAGGGACGGAGGAAATCGGACACCGGCGCCGCGGTGATCGGCTTGCTGGAGCCGCCGGGCCGCATCGACGGCGGCACCATCAGC
>JAQIBO010000528.1 GCA_027859055.1 Spirochaeta sp. | reverse complement strand
TCCCTGTCGTTGATGCGGACCGTGCGTGGAAACGTGAACACGCCGGGGCCCCGCAGATTTTTTGTACCGGCGGACTCGCGGAGCTGGAGCTCGGCCCACCGGCCCGCAACATCATCGGTGCTCATCTGGCCGGACGCCGAATCATTCCGGCGCTTCGGGAACAGTTTACAGCCCGGAAATCGCGCTGAGCCCGCCGTCCACGCCGATCACCGGACCGGTGATCCACGAGTTGTCCGGATCAAGGAAAAAGACCGCTGTCGAAGCGATATCCTCCGCAGCACCGACGCGTTGCAACGGATGGCGTTCCGCGGCGGCCGCCCGTTTCTTGTCGTCCCGAAGCAGCCGCGCCGCCATCGGGGTATCCGTCAGGGACGGCGACACCACGTTGAAGCGGATCTTTTTTGCCGCGTATTCCGCCGCAAGGGTTTTGGCCAGTCCGATGAGAGCTGCTTTTGCGCTGGCAATTGAGGCGTGGAACTGCATTCCCACCGTGGCCGCAACGGTTCCAAAAAAGACAACCGAGGCGCCCTCCGCCGCAGAGAGCGCCGGCATCGTCACTTTCAATGCGCGAACCGCACCAACGACGTTGAGGTTGAAATCGTCAAGATACACCTGCGGTTTCAGTTGGCGAAACGATCCGAGATTGATCGATCCCGGCGCATAGACAAGCCCGTGCAGAACCTCGGGGATCGCAAGCGACGTTGCGTCGATCTCCTCGGTCACATCCACAGCAGCCCACTCGGCACCCGCCGAAACAAGCTCCGCAGGTTCAGACCTGCTCCAGACCGTCACCGACGCGCCGGCGTCCAGCAACGTGGTGACCGTTGCAGCGCCGATCCCGGACGAACCGCCCACGACGATATAGTTTTTTCCCGTAAGATTTTTGTTCATGTCGTGAATATACCGACCGGAGCGGGGAATCGTCATTCTTTTCGGGGACGGCGGGTATCAGCGCCTGCGGCTCAGCCGCTCAGGAGCTCGAGATCCTCCTGGGAGTACTGGTACTCGAGAATACACGCGTGCAACGAATGAAACACCATAGGAAACACGACGATATGGAAATAGGAGCGCTGGGCAATTTCCTGCTTCTTTCGTTCGTAGAAGTCCGCGTACTGGGCGCTGCCGTGCTCTACGTACTGCTCGTAGCTGGAAAACGGCAACGGCCCGCGGTCCTCCCCGACGGAACGATTCACCAGGTCCTGGTACTTTCCCAGCTTGGTCATCAGGTCAAACAGTTTGAAATTCCCAGCCAGATAGTGTTCCGCCGCGCCGCGACTGCCCGTCTTTGCAACCAGGTGCTCCGCCCGGTTCGGATACATGAGCTCGTACATATCAAGACGCCGAATTATCACCCCCGCATCCACCAGCGCTTCTTCGATCGCGTCCACAACGTAGCGATTACCGCGGTAGTACTGCAGAAGCTGAACGATATGCTCTGCACCGTAATGCTGCTGCATGAGCAACGCCTGCGTCTGTCGTGCGATCTGCTCCGGCAGTCCGGGATTCACCTGGATGCTGCACGTCTCGTACACGGCACCGCCCTTTTCTTTGATCACAACAGGACGAACCGCAAACAGCTCCGCTTTGGTGATGTTCCGGTAGCGTCCACCAAGCGCGTGTGCCTCCCGGCGGAAGCGCTCGTAATACTCGTCCGCAATACCCTGTTCGTCGAGAAGCTCGAAGTACTGTCGTGAGACGCGCAGCCCTCCAACCGGTGCAGTTGTTTCCATCCGTTTGGCGTCGATCACCGGCATGCCGATCACGTCCCACTGCCGCGCCCCTTCCGGACCGAAGTTCCCGATCGTGACCTCACCCAGGTTGGCACCGATTCGGATCCGGATCTGGAACATCGCCGAAAGGGAACTGGATACGGCATCGTCGTTCCGCAGGCGCTGCATGATCGCAAACGCCCGTTCAAGCGCATCCCGGTCGATCGCCGAGGCGACATCGTCAAGGAAGCGCGAATCGGCGTTGTTAAAATGAACACTGACACGCTGCATCTCGACGCAGGTATGGAACAGCTGGCGCGAGATATAACGCCGGATCTGTAGCGGATCGGTCAGCGTCCGCACCTTGGAGTCGATGAGTCCGCCGTAGTGAAACATCAAAGAGTCGCCTTCAATCTTGTTGAGATACCCGCCATGGCGACGCAAAACCGAATTGAACGCGGTGTACAGGCCGTTCAGAACCTCCTGGTTCTCTTTCGGGGTCAAAAACTTGGAGAGAAAGGTGTAGTTCGCGATGTCGATAAACCCGACACCCACCTCCACCTCTTCGCTTTCCCGCGGTATCCCCCCGACTTCGATGATCGCATCGACAAGCTGACGCGGGAGGTAAAAATCTTCAATCTGATTGCGCAACTCTCGGGACATGAAAATATGCTACTACGCCCGCGGTGCTCGGGCAAGTGGCTATTCCGATTACAATTCCCCAGCCACCATCTTCCGGAACTCCGCCTCGTCGATAATTGGAACCCCGAGTTCCCGCGCTTTCCGGATCTTGGAGGAAGACGCGTTCGGTTCATTGGTGACAAGGTACGACAGGCGTCCGGAAACGGAACTTCGCGCGTCTCCGCCATGTGCCCGAACTGTCGCTTCCGCCTCGGAGCGGGTTGCCTGTTCCAGGGGACCGGTAAAACAGAAACTCAATCCGGAAAGATCGCCCCCGTCCCCATTCCCGTCACGTTGATCCGCCGTGGCGGGCGGCTCAATCGTGATCGCGCCGGTGGCAAGCAGTTTTTCCATCTGGTTCGCCACTGCGTTCATTCCCGTCCGGATCTGCTCCGCTGTGGCCTCGGCGATCCCATCCGCGGCGGACAGCTCGGCGGGGGTAGCGTCGCGGAGCTTCTCCAGCGTATCAAATCCCGCCCCAACCGCTTTGGCAATCTTCAGCTCAGCAATTCCCCCGATGTCAAAACCGGCCACAAAGCGCGCCAGCGGAAGCGACCGGACGGACCAGAGATTCTCAAGCGCCTTTCGCGCGCTGATCTCGCCCATTCCTTCAAATGCCGCCAGGTCTTCCCATTTGAGCGTGTACAGATCCTTGATCTCGCGGACCTTTCCGGAATCAAACAGCTTACCCAGCAGCACGTCGCCAAAATCGCGCACCTCCAGGACGTCAATCCACTTGCGGAGACGGTGAAACGCCCGGCGCGGACACGCCGGGTTGGGGCAGTACAGCCGTTTGCCTTCGTTAACCAGTTCCGTACCGCATGTGCCGCATCGGCTCGGTAGCTCTATCGGCCGGGCACCGGGCAGGTTGCGGACAAGGCGTTCGATTTTGGGAATAATATCGCCCCGCTTGGTGATAACCACCTCGCTTCCGATCTGAAGCCCCATCGCATCGATCAGCTCCGGATGAACCAGACTCGCCCGCTTCACCGTGGTTCCCGCTAGGTGCACGGGATCCACGATACCAACCGGTGTGTAGAGGTGGCCGGACTCGCTCCACTCCACTTCGCGCAGGACGGTCAACGCCTCCTCGGCGGAAAACTTGAACGCGATCTGCTTCTGAGGGCGCGAGCGCTCCAGATCGGCGATATCCACCTCCGGACCTTTGACAACCAGCCCGTCGATATCGTAATCGAGTTCTTCCCGTTTTTCCGCGACCAGGTCACGGTAATGCACAACCTCTTCCGCGGTGGCAAACACCTCAAATGGAACGGTGTCAAAGGCGTGCTGCCGCAACCAGTCCAGTTTATCCGCCTCCCGCGAAAACTCGCGCGTTGCCCCGGCACTGTGGGCGTCGTAGCACAGGACGCGCAGGTGTTCGCTTCCTGTGCCGTCCTTGCGCTTCATGAGTCCATTCGCGGCGTTGCGACAGTTGGCTTTGTCAGAATAGTAGCGGCGGTGAATGTGGTGTTCCATAATCACCTCACCGCGAACCGCGCCGCTGAACGGCCCGTCAAGCTGTTTCGGAACGCCGCGCATGCGCCGGACATTGGCGGTGATATCGTCACCTTTGGCACCATCGCCCCGAGTGACGCCGTAGCGCAGCTCACCGTTCTCGTACTGAAGCTCAAGACTTGCGCCGTCGAGCTTGTATTGAACGATAAACTCGGGATGTCCGATCCGTTCTGCCCAACGCCGGAACTGCTCTTCCGAACTCGCTTTTTCCTGACTGCCCATCGGCATAAGGTGTTGTCGCTTGGGAAAGCCGTCCGCCCGGTCCTCTCCGACGCGGTAAAAGAGCGGGTGCTCCGGTGCCAGCGACTTGAGTTCGTCCCAAAGCCGATCAAACTCGGCGTCCGAAATTTCCGGTTGCTCGTTGTAGTATTTGTCCTGGTGGTAACGAATCAGTTCCGCAAGCTCTTCAACCCGGTCGCTCATGGAGACAACCTATACCGGAACGGAACGGAATGTGAACATAAAAAAAGGCCTGCGAGGAAAGGAGGTGAACCCCGCAGGCCAGACACTGCTGACTCATCTGAACAAACAACCGGACCTACAGGGGGTTACACGGCTATCGATTCTTTTTTCGCTATTCGTCGCGGTACAACGGATGAATCTTGCGGCGATACTCTTCGTATCCTTCATCAGCGTGATAGGAGGAGCGCACCAGCGGCCCCGCATCGCAGTGGACAAACCCTTTTTGCAGCGCCAGCTCGCGAAGCTCGGCAAATTCCTCGGGCAACCAGTATCGTTGAACCGGCAAATGGGTTCGCGACGGTTGCAGGTATTGGCCGATGTTCAGGAGCCCCACATCCACGCCGCGCAGATCGTCCATGGTGGCCGCGACATCCTCCCTCGTCTCCCCGAGGCCAAGCATGATACTGCTTTTGGTAACGATATCCGGGTTCAGCTCCCGGGACATCCGCAACACCTCCAGAGAGCGGTCGTAATCACTTCGCGAGCGGACCTGACGCGTCAGGCGGCGCACCGTCTCAATATTGTGACTCATGATCTCCGGCGCCGCATCGATCACCGCGGCAACCGCATCGCGCTCTCCCAGAAAGTCACCGGTCAGCACTTCCACTGTACACCCCGGCGCGTGCTGGTGGATCGCGCGAACCGTGGCGGCCATAACCGAGGCGCCTCCGTCTTTCAGATCGTCCCGGTTCACCATCGTGATTACGACGTGACGCAGCTCCATGCGGCGCACCGAATCGGCAACACGTTTCGGTTCTCCGTAATCAACGGCGCCGGGAAGGCCCGTTTTCACCGCGCAGAAGCGGCATCGCCGCGTACAGGTGTCCCCCAGAATCATGAACGTTGCGGTCCGATGCTGTCCCCAGCATTCGTGAATGTTGGGGCAGCGCGCTTCCTCGCACACCGTGTTCAACCGTTCTTCCCGCATTAACCGTTTGAGGTAGCGGAAACTGTCATTCGTATTCAGCTGTATTTTGAGCCAATCCGGCTTTCTGATCGTATCTGCAGACATAGCCCAACAATACCGTAAATCGAGATCCTTGACACGCCATGCAGGCGCTACATACTGTAATTCGATGAAAATCCGTTATAACGCGCCGGTTACCCTGACGTTTGCCCTGCTCTCTTCCGCGGTTCTTCTTCTCGATCAAACGCTGTTTCCACGGATAATCGAGACGGGTTTTGTGGTCGGGCCCGGCATGAATCCCCGTCTGCCGGGAGATTACCTGCGCCTCTTCACCCACGTTATCGGTCACTCCAGCTGGGCCCATCTCATGAGCAACTTCGCGTTTATCCTGCTCCTCGGGCCGATTCTGGAAGAAAAGTACGGCTCGCTGAATCTCACCCTGATGATCGCCCTCACCGCGCTGATCACCGGTCTTGTCAACGTTCTGTTTCTCTCGGGAGGACTGCTTGGCGCCAGCGGCGTCGTATTTATGATGATTCTCCTCATCTCGTTCACAAATATCCGGCAGGGAGAAATCCCGCTGACCTTTATTCT
>JAQIBO010000467.1 GCA_027859055.1 Spirochaeta sp. | reverse complement strand
CCATCGCCTCGGAGTTGTCGTACCCTGCGAGGCGGCGCTGCGCAGCGTCGTTGCGAAGCAGACTGAGGAGCATACCAGTGCCGCACGCGGCGTCACATACACGGCCGAAGACGCGTCGGCTCTCCGCTTCGACCTGCACAATCAGTTCGTGAATGTATTCGCTGTATTCGCTCCAGCCGCTGTCGTAGATCGCAGCGAGCAACCGGTATGGTGGTGCTTGATACCCCACTTCAGATCACTCCGGGCGGCTGAGAGCGCTGCCGATCCACAGCACCGCCAGTTGCACCACGTTGGCGCGAGTATCACGGGCCTTGGCAACCACCGCCTCCTGGTAGGAGAGCGCGATGGAGGTGAAGAGAAACAGCAGACTGTTGATCACCGGCCACGTCGCCAGTGACTCCAGCGGTTGCACCGACCGGGCGATACCAAACGCGAGAATGGGGCGCGAGATAAGCGCCATGATCGAGGTCAGCGACAGGGGAACGTAAAACTTCAGCAACGCCGGGAACGATCTGGTGGGGTCATCGACCGGTGGGACGGTCCGTGCGGCGCGCTGGGCGCGGTGGTAATACCACCACGATGCCACGGCACCGGCAAACACGCCGCTTGACAGCGCCCACGCGCCGACGGCGGAGCCGCGCACCCCGGGAACCCCAGCGTTCACCAGGGCGATTCCCAGCATCAGCACGCCAAGGGTCACCACCAAACGCACGACCATCGTGTTGGCCACAACCCCGGTCTTGCCGAGCTGTATCAGACTGCCCTGCCACAAGCGGCGGTACCCGACCAGCGCGGCAAACGGCATGAGAATTGTGAACGCCTGCTGTGCCGGGACTATAACGTCTTCGGGTACACCCAGAATATTTCGCGTTACGAAACCAAACACAACGGGGCGGCTGATGAGGAAGTGCGTCAACGTGAGCACCGCCGCAAGGATATGCATAAAACGGAGCATCTGCCGGTAGCTTCGAGGACCGCGAACCAGCGCCGTGGCGGCGGACAGAATCTGAATAATGGGGCTATCGATAACCAGGTCGATACCGAAGGCTACTTCAAACGCCGCGAGGGAGCGCGTTGCGTCGGGAAGGCGCGCCATCACCCCGTTGAGCGCCGGCTGCTCCACCCCCATGAGCACCCACATCAGCGCCAGGGGGAGCCAGAACAACGCGAGAAGTGAAAGCGTTATCTGCGGGGCGGGCGTATTCGGCGGGGGCAGATCCCGGCTGCTCAGATCGCTCACTGCGGCGACTCACCGGGAAACCACAAGCCGTCGGCGACCATATAGTAGCGTCCGGAGTTGTTCCACAACGTGAACCCGCTCCCGCCGCCGGCACGGGCACCGCGGATCTGACGTTTCAGGTAGTCGGTATAGGTGGGACGCTCAAACGCAAGCTCACCACCGATCAGAAACGCCTGGATGTACGGCCGAATCAGGACGTTATCTGCGGTGATACGCCGTCCTCGGGCAACTCCCTCGTTGTACAGCCGCTCCGCCCACTCCAGGTACGGTGCGTCACCGATAAACCCGCGGGGAAAGTGCGAGGGATAGAGCATCGGGGAGACCACATCGACGTACCGCGACAGAAGCTGGATATCCTGTCCCAGATAACTCATGCGGTACCACCCGTTGAACCCGAACACGTCGATACTGATCGGAGTACTGATCGCCGCGCGGGCGCGCCGCAAAAACGCGGACAGCGCCTCAACCCGGTCATCGCGGAACGGATCCTCGTTTCCCATCGCGGGGCTGTCCCGGTGAAACCGATACTCGATATCGGCGGTACGGCCGTCGGCGGGGGTGCGGATATAGTCGAACTGGATTTCGTCCACGCCGAGCGCTTCCAGTTCGGTGGCGACGGCGATGTTGTAGTCCCAGACAAACTCGGAAAACGGATCAACCCAGTATTCCACCTGCGTTGTTACGGGGGTTTCCGTTTCTTCGTCTTCGGTGGTACGAAACACACCCCACGGCGCGTCTCGCCGTGTATCCCAGAGGGCGTAGCGGTTGTCATCATACCCGTACAGCTGCTGATCCTTGAACACGACGATCCGGGCGATCAGATACAGTCCGTGGTCGTGAACTGTGTCGATGACGCGCCGGGCGCTGAAAAACGAACGGACCGCACCCATTTCGGTGTGCGGCTCCAAGGCGGAATCGTACACCAGCCGTCCGTTGTCATCCTTGAAATCGACCACAACGGCGGTAAACCCGTGTTCCCTGGCAAACGCCATGTGGCGATCCAGACGCTCGGGCCCCATTTGTGCCGGGGAGAGGTAAAACGAGGTGTGGTCGGCGGCAAGCTCCCGTCGTGCAACCGCTTCGGCGTCAAGACGCGTCTGCCCGGTGGGTGCTGTCCGGCGCGCTTGCCTGAGGGCAGCCCGCCCGCTCTCCGCGTCGGCGCGTACCCGGGCACCCGTGTCACGGTCTACAGCGACGACCGTTCCATCCTGCGCCAGTTCAACCCAGAGAATCGACCGGTCCTCCCGATCGTAGGCGACGGCGGCGATATCCTCGTAGAAGCCCTCCCCCAGATAAAGCGCGTCAATCTCGCTGGTTTCACCCAGATCACGCCAGGTGGTGCCAAAGTCGCGGGATTCGTACAGCCCGTGAAAGGTGGTGGAAACGATAATCCGCCCGACCGTCGGGTCGACATCCGCGGAGGTAATGTAGGTGTTGTTGCCGGTCAGGTCGCGAAGCGCCGGCTGCTCTTCCCAGCCGCCGGTTTCGGCGTTGCGAACCAGGAGCGCCGTGGGCTCCACCCGTATCTGCTCGTGTTCCGTGGCGGGTAGCGCCACAACGGCGCACGCCATCGCCACGGCGCACGCAAACGTCTTCGATCGTGATTTCATACCCGGCGGATCGTAGCACACAGACCGGAGGTTGTGACAGTCGGGTACCACCGCGGACTGCCTTACTGCACGTGCAGCATAAGCCCCTTCAGGTACTCCGCCTCGGGAAAGGCAAGGGGCACCGGATGGTCCGCGGCCTGGGTCATCACCCCTTCCACCGTGACGGTACGACGCAGGTCACCGGCAGCCCACGCGACGGCGCGGCGAAAGTCGGCGGCGGATACCGCACCGGAGCAGGAGAACGTTGCCAGACGCGTGTCCGGACGCATCGCCCGGAGCACCGAAATGTGGAGATCCTTGTAGGCGCGGAGGCCGTCGGCGAGGTTTTGTCGGGTGGGTACCAGCTTGGGGGGATCCAGGACGATCAGATCGTACGAGGCGATGCCGCCGGGAACAGCGTCCTCCCGCAGCAGGGTAAACAGATCACCCGTGACCGTCTCATACCGATCGGCGGACACCCCCTGAAGCGCCGCGTTTCCAACCACCGTCTGCAGCGCCGGTTCCGACCGGTCGGCAAAACAGACGTAGGCCGCGCCATCAGGGGTGCCGTTGAGGGCGGTCAGGCCAAACCCGCCGTGGTAGCAGAACGCGTCCAGCATGCGGCTTCCCGCGGCGTATTCGGCGACGCGGCTGCGGTTTTCCCGCTGATCACAGTACAGGCCGGTCTTTTGATCGGACCCGGGCATGACCCGCCAGGGCAGCCCGTTTTCCCGGACGGTGATCGGTTCCGGGGCGGTGGCCGGTGGGGGTGGACCGTCACTATCGGTCGCATCGCCGCCGGCCGCGGTGGCGTCGGCCCCATCCTCCGGCGCCGCAATCCCCTCGCGCTTGAACATCGCCCGGTCCACCGAGCGCGTCACCGTCGCCGGAACGCCCCGGGCGGCAAGGCAGGAACGGAGTGTCTCCTCTATCATTTCCGCGTTGTCCCAGCAAAACGCCGAGGAGTACTGAACACTCAAAACGGAGCCGTACAGATCCGCCGCGACGCCGGGTACGCCGTCGGCCTCACCAAACACCAGGCGGAACGTCTCCTGCCGGGGGTCCGCAAACAGCGGTGCCCGGGCGTCTACCGCACGGACAAGAATCTCCCGCAACACCTCCGCGGTAAACGGCCGCTCCGGCGTACGGGACATCACACGGACCGCCAGACGTGCCCGGGGGTTGTACACCCCCCACCCGATCGGCTCACCGGTTGCGTCGCCGATCAGCGCCGGGCTGCTGTGCTCCCAGCACAGCGCCTCCGGCCCAAAGATTACCCGTTCCAGCGAGGCGGAGGTGCGCGCCGGTCGCGGTGCCCCGGCGAGGGTGTTTTTGAATATCCAGGGGTGACCGTTTCGCACAGGCTTGATACCCTTGTGGGATACACGTAGTTCCAGAATCCGCTGTGCCACGGCGGAAGTCTACACCAGGAGGAGCCGATGAAGATAGCAGTACTCAGCGACATTCACGACAACATATGGAACCTTGAACGCGCCCTGACCGACGTGTCGGGAACCGGTGCCGAACAGTTGTTTTTTCTCGGGGATTTTTGCGCACCCTTTACCCTGGCGCAGATCGCCGAGGGGTTTTCCGGGCCTATTGACGCGGTGTTCGGCAACAACGACGGCGACCCATACCTCCTGACGACGATCGCGGCACAACACCGCCACGTGACGCTCCACGGCCAGCTTGCCGAGCTGGAGGTCGCCGGCCTCAAGATCGCCCTCAACCACTACCCCGATATATCGCGCAGTCTGGCCCAGTCCGGTCAGTATGACGCGGTGTTCAGCGGCCACGACCACAAAGCGTACACCGAGACGTTCGACTCCTGTCTGTGGGCAAACCCGGGAGAGGTGATGGGGCGCTTCGGGTCACCCTCGTGGGGGCTGTTTGAAACCGATTCACGGTCGTTCTCGCACCGGGCGATCCCCCATAACGCCGCCTGACGTGCATGCGTAGAACCGACCGGTACACGATTCCCTTTCCCGATGTGGAGATACCCCCGGCGGCGGTGTATCGCGAGGCGTTTACCCGCTTCCCCGTCTGGTACCGCTGGTACATCCGGCTGCGGGCGCTCTTGTCCGCGTCGTCGGTGGAAACGGTCACCCGGCGCCACCATCTCCACGAACTGCGCCGGACCCTCGCGAGTCGTTCAAAACAGCTTATCGATCCGTCGGTGCCGGCGCTTCTGACCGGATTTCACGACCACATTCGCGCCCTCGCCCGGGAGATGCAGGCGATCGGCCCCTCGCTGGATGAAGCCACCGGCAGCGCCCGCGGATCGTTTCTCAAGGTGGCCCTCGCCGACCGGGATACCCGGCTCAACGGCGTCCTGGAACGGGCCACCCACCTGAGCGACGCGGAGCGCGATGATCCGGAACGCTCCCTCGCCGACGTCCGCGAGTCGGTTCGGCAGCGAATGGAGGAGCTCCTCACGCACCACCGGAAGCGAATTGAGCGCGTACTGGCCCCGGTGTGGCCGGCGCTGCGCAGCCTCAACGTCCTCGCGCGGATTGAACTGGACACGCTCTTGCCGGTCCAGGGCGCGCGGCGGGAAGAAACGCCGCTGCGCGTGGTGGAGCACACGCTGGTAAACCTGTACCAGGCAACCGAACTGTGCCACCGCAACACCGCCCCGGAGGCAACCGAACTGGCGATCGCCTTCGCGCGGCCGCGCATTCGCAGTTCCCCCCGATCCGCCCGGGGCATCTGGATCGCGATTGACGCGTTTCGCACGGAGGTACCCCTGCGGGACATTATCCGCTTTTCCCGGGAGGAGCCGTTTCTCACCGTTCCCACGATCGAACTGAAGACCGACTGGTGGCCGCCTTTTGCGCGGACGTGGATCGACGTCGCCGTTGAGCGGTGCGGCGGTGAACTCCTTGAGCATCGCCACCGCTACGTGCTGGACACCCTGCGCCAATCCTTTGATATCGATCAGGAGCCACCGGTCTGGATTCCCTCGGTGCTGCAACCGCGCACCCTCGGTGTGCTGCTCCTGCTTGCCGGGAGCGACCTGTTTCAGGACACGCGCCGCGTCATTACCCAGCTGGTGATTGACGCCACGTTTTACCATCTCGACACCCGCAACACGCTCCACCAGATGGCGCTGCAGCTTGACCAGGCGCTGGAACGGCTGGTGCAGATTCTCGGTAGCGGTGACAGCCGGGGAACCCTCGGTGAGGAGGTTCAGCGGCTTCAGCAACGCTCCGGCCCCTCCTCCATCGTGCACCGCCAACTCACCACCGTCTACGAGCGCCACCGTCCCCGCATCCGCACCGCCATAGAGGAGAGCGTGGAGGCGTTCCAGACCGCCGGGGCGATCATCGGGCGGACGCTGGCTGGGCGCGACGGGGCGTTTGACCTGACCGATTTCCACGGACAGACGTTCAGCAGCGATCTTCCGGGGCGGGAACTGCTGCAGATCGTCGCCACCACTTGGCTTTCCCTCGGCCGTATGGTACACGGTCTGTATATGCTTGAAACGACGATGAGTTCTCAGGGCGGAGGCAGGCGGCGTGGCGGAAGTATGTAACGACTCGCTCTCATCCCATCTGAAGGACAGCGGCCGGATCAGCCTGCACACAATCCTGTGGCTGACAAAAATCATGGTTCCCGCTTCGGCGCTGGTGTTCGTCCTGCGCCGCACGGGGCTCCTGGAGCGCATCGCCGGAGCCCTGAGCGGGGTGATGCGGTTTCTTGAACTCCCCGGCGAAGCGGCGGTGGCGGTGGTGACCAGCGTGGTGACCAATCTCTACGGGGTTATCGCGATGCTTCCGGTGTTGGATCTCACGTTACGCCAGACGACGATCCTGGCGCTGGTGACGCTGGTGGCGCACAGCTTTTTCGTGGAGCTGGCGATCACCCGCACCACCGGCACTCCGGTGCTTCGGATGCTGCTGGTTCGCGGCGGCGGCGGTATCGTTCTGGGGCGCATCATGGCGTCGGTGCTGCCCCGGGACGGTCGGTGGGCTGCGCCGCTGCGCGTGAGTGGCGGCCGCCCGGGCGGTACAGCGGCGAGTGCATCGGGTGCGGAGGTGGCTGGTGCGACAGGTGCAGCAGGCGCGGCGGGGTTCGACTGGGCCGCCCTCGGCGAGGCTACTCTTGCGTGGCTTGGCGAGACGGCGCTGCTTATCGGCCGCATCGCGGTGATCGTCACGGTCCTGCTGTTTTTCACCCGCTGGCTGCGCTACATCGGCGTGACCGACGCGCTCGCCCGACGGCTCCGTCCGCTCATGTCGGTCTTCGGACTTCCCCATGCCAGCAGCCCCGCGTGGGTGGTTGCCAATACGCTGGGGCTCACCTACGGTGCGGCGGTCTTACGGGAGGAGGTGGATTCCGGTCGCCTGAAACGATCCGAGAGTGACCTGCTGAACCACCACCTGGGTATCTCGCATTCCCTGCTGGAAGATACGCTTCTCTTTGCCGCAATCGGCATACCGGGATTGTGGATCGTGATTCCGCGCGTCCTGTTTGCCATGGCGGTGGTGTGGGAACGGCGCCTGGAGGCGGTACTCCGCGGCGCTTTTAAAAGACCTGGTGCAGTTCCGGCGCCGCCTGAGTGATCTCGCCGGCCTCGCCGTGACACGTCTTGGGGCCGTGCATGCCGTACATGATCTCACACAGATTGCGGCACGTCGGCGACCACTCAAAGCGTTTGTCCGGGTTGGTCCGGTAGAAGTTGTTGAACTGGACCAGTCGACACAACACGTCCGCCGGGAGGTGCTGTTCGATTCCACCGGAAACTTCCTGAGCACGTTCAGTGGAAAGGCCCAGCGCCAGTTCAAGAAAGTCCTGCGTCGCCCGGTGCTTGAGCAAGAGTTGCCGCGCCTGCCCCTCTCCACGGGAGGTCAGCACCACGTACCCGTACGGTTCGTACTGAATCAGCCCCGCCTGGGCCAGTTTCTGGAGCGCCCCGGTCACCGACGGCCGGCTGACGCCCACCAATCCGGCGATGTCTTTGGAACGGGCAACTTTGTGCTCCACCGACAACTCGTAAATCGCCATGACATACCGGGCCAGACTGTCGGTCAACGTTTCAACGCTCATCCTGTTCCTCCTCAGTCCATACAAACACTTCAAGTCCGTTGAGCTTCGATGTGCCGCTCAGACATGCATCACCGAGGGGACAGCTGCGACACGTTGTCCCGCAGGTCACCCCGGAGCCGGACTCAAGCTCTCGATAAACATTACCACGATCGACAAAAAACTGCAGTGCTCCCGCGACAGTGGTGCGGTCGGACCCGATTTCCGCGGAAAGCTGGGACAACGTCATACGCCGTTGCGCCCGAAGTGTTCGCTTCACATCCTGCAGTACCATTACGAACCGCGTACCTCAATATTCCGACGACCGGCGATGACAAACATCAGA
>JAQIBO010000435.1 GCA_027859055.1 Spirochaeta sp. | reverse complement strand
ATGTAACGCTGCGACGCTTTCAGTCATCTCTTCGGCGCGTTTTTTGTTTCGAAGAACCTGGCGCTCAACCTCACCGATCTGGCGCGCATTTTCATCGATTACTCGAGCGTGCCGCCTGGCAGTTTCACGGTGCCCCTGCGCGCGTCCCGCGAGTTGCACCCGATTGAGGCGCATCTGTTCCAGATTTCCCCGTTCCGTCTCTATAGTCTTTTCCAGCGATGTAATTTCAGTATTCAGGCTCTGGATCTCTTCGCGAAGCGTTCGGTTATTCTCCTGGAGCACCTCGATGCGGTCATCAAGGGAGCGTTTCCGGGTAATCGTCCCTTCCGGGGCAAGAAAGTCATCCAGAAATCGTGGAATCGCCTCCTGGTACGATGAAACCGCCCCGTGCACATCGGCCCACGATTTTTCTATCGCCGTAAACGCCTGTTCCAGCGCGGCGCTTCTATCGGCGGGGTCTTCCTGCAGTCGCAGCCGGTCGCCCAGCGTTTCTTTGCGTCCGCGAACAACGATCACGTGGTTGTCCATCGCTGTACGGAGTGTCTCCTCGGCGCGTTTCCGTTCCGCACTGGAGTACCCGGACTCACGCAATTTACTGTCGAGCGCCCCGACCAGCTCATCAGTTACGGTGCGCAATTCCCGCTGGCACTCTCCAACCTCCCGGTCGTGCCCCGCGATCGCCTCCTCATTTTGTCCGATCCGGGTCCGCGCATCCCGCTGACGTTCCCGGCTTCGGTCAATTCGTTCCTGGACAGTTTTTATGGCTACGTCGATATCACCGATTTCGTTGTCGGTTTCCGAGGCTGCAAGTTCCGCAGCATCCCGGGCCTCAGCCAGCTCGCGGTCTTTCCGTCGCAACGACTCGAGGCGGTTCTGTTCCGCAGAGATCTGTTCCTGCAGCTGTTCAAGCTGGCCGCGAATCAGCGAAACCCGCTCCAGGCGTGAGCTTTTTTCGACCTCAATGCCGTATAACGACTTCTGCACCTCCACGAGGCGGCTTTCCATCGTGTTAACCCGGTCCAGCTCCGTTTCAAGCTTTTCATTCAAACCGTCGATTTCGCCCTTGAGAGCGGTTCGTACGGCGTCAAGTTTTTCGTACCGCTGGTCCGAGCCTGCCTGCTGTTCCCGGAACTGTCCCAGCCGGGCAAGTTGAAGGTCCAGTTCCACGTCGAACAGGGTATTTCGAAGCGTTCGGTAGGTTTCCGTCTTCTCCGCCTGGCGCTTGAGCGAGTCGTATGACCGCTTCACCTCCGCCAGGACCGACTCGACCTCGTGCATATTTGCTTCGGTTCGTTCAAGTTTACGGTCAGCTTCACGTCCCCGCATCTTATAGCGGGTGATTCCGGCGGCCTCTTCAAACAACGTTCGCCGGTCTTCCGGTTTCGTCGAAAGCACCTGATCGATCTTGCCCTGCTCCATAATGGAGTAGGCAGATTTTCCGATACCCGTATCGTAGAACAGTTCACGGACATCTTTCAGTTTCACCGGAGTGTTGTTGATGAAATATTCGCTGTCGCCGGAACGAAAAAGGCGCCGCTTGACGGTGATCTCCGGCACATCGAGGGGCAACACACCGTTGTTCTCCAGCGTCAGGGTTACTTCCGCGACGTTCAACGGTTTTCGCTGATCAGTGCCGTTGAAGATCACATCTTCCATCCGCTCCGCCCGCAGACTTTTTGTCGCCTGCTCGCCGAGCACCCATTTTACCGCATCAACAACATTACTCTTGCCGCACCCGTTGGGCCCGATGAGAGCGGAAATCCCGTCGGTGAACTGTATGTGGCTTTTTTCAGCGAACGACTTGAAGCCGAACAGATCGATACTCTTTAAAAACACGCTTGCTCCACACGTAAGGTTTTCGTAGTATACCGTACAAAATGCAGCACCCCAATACGGAGACGCTGAAATGCGGTATTGACGAGGTCGGACGTGGTCCCCTGGCGGGACCGGTCACCGCAGCAGCCGTAATTCTTCCGCCCCATTTTGACTGCTCGATTCTTGCAGACTCGAAGAAGCTCTCTGCGTCTCGCAGAGCGTGGGTGGAATTGCAGCTTCGTGAACACGGTGTCCGGTTTGGCCTGGGCTGGGTCGAGAACGACGAGATCGATCGCCTGAACATTCACAACGCGACCCTTCTGGCGATGCAGCGCGCCTTTGCGGAGCTCCGTGCCACCGGTGCAGATGGCGCCATTGACGTTACCGTTGACGGCCGTTTCTGCCCTCCCGGGCTCCCCAGCTGCCGCGCGCTGGTCGGTGCCGACGCGACAATCCCCGAGGTAATGGCCGCCTCGATCCTTGCAAAAAACGCCCGCGACGACCGCATGGTGCAATACGCGGCGCAAGACGATCGATACGGGTTTGAACAGCACAAGGGGTATCCGACAGCGGCTCACAGGCTGGCACTACGCACCCACGGGCCGTGCGCTATTCACCGTCGTTCTTTCCGCGGCGTCGTGCCGATTGCGGCGGTTTCCGACCGTCAAGATACTCAATAACTGTCTCAAGGCCTTTCCGGAATAACTCGATATCATCCTCAAAAACGACGATCTGATGGCGTTCAAACTGATCCGAACCCTCCTGTTTTTTGCTTTCAACGACCGTTAGAAACAGGTCGTTCCGGGGGTTCTCTTTCACATTAAAAAAGTAGGTTCTTCGGTCATTTTTGCTCTTTGCCCGTGCAGAGAACAGCTCCCCTCGTACTCCCATTGCACTCTCCTATAAAAAGTCAACCGTGAGCTCAACTCCTATAAAAAGTCACCCGTGAGCTCAACTCCGGCTCATGGTTAAGACGCGGCATCCCATGCTGCCGCACGCATCTCAGTCACCTTCCGCCGGATCGTCGGGTCAACCATCTTCATCTCATCAAATGGCATTCCATTGGTGAGCATCCGGTAGATGATCTCACTCAACTGCCGGGCGGTCGCAATGATGCTCCGTCCGGATCCCTTTGCTCGCTTCAACCGGTCGTACCGTTCGATAATCCGGTACGTTCCGGTACGTCGTCTCATACGAACCATCCCCAGGACGACCTGGACGAACGCCGTTCTCAACTCCACCGGACCCCGCTTGGTAATCCGTCCGTGGTGGATCGTCTCGTTCGAGTTCTGCACCCACGGCACCAACCCGGCATACGCGGCGTACTTCCCCGCCGTCGAGTACCGCCGGATGTCGTCGGTGAACGCCCGGATCGTTGCCGCGGTGATCAATCCCGCTCCGGGAATCGTCATGATCAGCTGCACCACCTCGTCATCCTTCGTCATCTCCGCGATAACCCGATCGAGCTTCTTGACCTCCGCCGCCAACCGGTCTATCGTTTCAAACAGCGGGTCTACCGCGTTGCCGGCGACGTGATGTGCCGCGAGCACGCTTTGCACGCGCCGGCGTTCTCTTGCACTCTGCAATTGCCCGCGCTTCGATTCAATCCCCAGGCTCAACAGCAATCCGTGCAGCTGGTTCTTCACTGTCACGATCGTCTCTACCAGCACCTTGCGCGTCTTGATCACCCGTCTGAGCTCCTCGCTCTCCGGTGAACACAGATGCGATTCCGGCAGCATGTCCTTCTCCAGGAACTCCGCCAGCGTCGCCGCGTCGTGCCGGTCGGTCTTCTTCACCGATTCGGTCACTACCTTGAACTTCGCCGTGTTCACCACGCGAACCGGTACACCACACCGTTCAACCCGCTGCTTGAAGTACCGCGTGTTTCCCGTGGACTCCACCGCAACTTCTACCGGCGTCCCGATCTCGAACACCGACTGCAATGCCGCCTCAAATCGGCAGAACCCGTCGTCGGTCGTCGCATACCGTTCATGTTTCCCGGTAATCCCGTCGTCGCTTCGCCAGTACACCGTGAACTGACTCTTGTGCAAATCTACCCCTACACTCATTCGCATATCGCTCTCCTCTTTCGATTTGAGCCGGAGTCCTATGCGGTGGATCGTGCCACTCTCCTATTCGACCTCGCGGGTCATTGCACGCTGCGGTTACCGCCCCTCATTCTCCTTTTCAGCCTCGCGGGCTATCAGACATGACGAGCAGCTTCCGGTCCGCCTCAAATCATATGATTCTTGGCGATATTCTAATCCACCGGCTCACGGTTTACTTTTTATCGTGCCTCCTTTTTATCTGGCCGCCGCGTTACCTGGCAGGGTCGCTTACCGTATCAGACCCAGCGGCAGCGGGTACAGTACGACTGGATACGGGCAGAGGACGAATGTAGTCCTGCGTCATTTTTGAGAGGTCCTGATAGTACCCGCGTAACGATGCCGGCAAGAGGACCGCCAACTGGTACATGATCTCGTCCGCCATCTTGCGCAGGTCTGCCCTGGTCGGGGTTCCCCCGCCGGGCACGCGAAGCATGAATGCAGGGCCAACCCGGAAATGTAACGGCGTTTTCCGGAAGCGACGAAGATTGGCTCGCACATCCTGAATACCCCATTGGACCACAGGGACGATCGGGACGTCTGCAGTTGTCGCCAGAAGCGCCGCGCCGGGGCGCCCGCGCTGCAGCGTCCCGGAGGCGCTTCGAGTGCCCTCCGGGGCAACACCAAGGAGCTCTCCCCGATCGAGGGCGGCGTGTGCACGGCGCAACGCGCGCCGATCCGGACCGGAACGCTGCAACGGTATCACCCCCCATACTTCCATGATGAAGCGAGTAATCGGGTTGTTCCATAATTCCCGTTTCCCCAGGGCGGTCCGTTTGCGCGGCGAGAGCAGTACGTAGTAAATCGGTCCTTCCAGATTGGTCGAGTGGTTGGTTACCATAATCGTCGGACCGGTCATCGGTATCGCGTCGAGGGCTGCGTCATCAACGCGACACACCGCCTTCACCAAACCTTTGATAGCGCCGTTCACGATAAATTCAAAAACAGGCATAGACATTCTTCATTCTCCTGTGGACAGTTTACCAAAACAGGCCTAGAATTCCTCCCACATAAGGAGAACAAATGGGCGATATAAGCAGCGGTTTTCAAACATCAACAACAGAAACGTATATCTTCCTCGGCCTTGTCGTCCTGCTTTTTGCCGCTCTCTTCTTGTATCAGCTCTACCGGGGCTATGCAAACCGCAAACAGCGGGAAGATCGCAAAAAGAACCCGCCCCAACCGGTGCTACGCTCGTACGCGCATCAGCGACGCGATCTTATTTCGCTTTCCAGTCGGGAACAACGCACGCTCGACCATCTGTCGTGGTTTCTGAAGGATCCGACAAAACAGGAAAAACTGATAGACGACGAACATCTGCTTGTGCGCGCCGCGCGCCGGGGTCTGCGGGAGGGAATTGTACAGGAGGCGGAGGTTCTGCGTCTCCTGAATAAGCTGGAAGTGGATTCCGAGCCGTTAACCTCGGGAAGCAAGGACAGCGGCGTGATTCCAACCGGGGCGGAGGTCTCCATATCCGACAGGAATCTCAATATGGCGGTTGGCGAACTCCTGTTGAGCAGTGAGCGGGGCCTGCAGGTGCGGATCGAAAAAGGAAACCGCTCTTTTGGCCAAAACACCCCGGTCGAAGTCGTGTGCAACAGCGGCGACGGAATGTACCGTTTTCACTCGGCGGTGCTCCACACCGACGGTAAACAGATTTCGCTGCAACACTCCCGGCATGTCGAACACGTTCAGCGGCGCAAGTACCGCCGCCGTTCCGCGGAACTGCCCGTCGAGATCATGATTCCCGGGATATCGCAAAAACCGATCAAGACGCGAACCCACGACATCAGCATCGGTGGTGCGGCGATCAAGAACCCTCGCAAAAAGATTGGAACCGGCACGCTTGTCGATTGTACGATCGACGCCGGAGGGGCCGCACCGATTACCGTTCCCGGGACCGCTCTGCGAACATCAAAACGGGGAAAGATCGTTCATGTGACCTTTGGTCCGGTCGACGAAAAGACACGCCACCGCCTCTTCCGGAGGTTGATTCGGTTGCATGGGGCAGTGTGATCCGTACCGGGTGTCCTCCGTTACGTCCGACTGACGACAAGCATCGTGATATCGTCGAACTGCTCGTCTTGTTTGATGTGGCTGAACTCCAGATACTCTTCGTTGGCATGCCTCATCGGCGCAGCTTCGTTTTCGCCACCCTCTGCAGCGTTTTCCGCTGATTTGTCCACGTAGTGCCCGAAATACCGGTTGTACTGCAGAAAGTGCTCTTTGAGAAAGTCGTGAACGATGCGGTCAACCTGGACGCGGTCATCTGGACCGGCGCTTGGATCCGGGTACATGCGGAAGATCCGTTCAATCGCCACAACCGCGAGAACGGTATCACGAACGGGGTCCGTACACGTTGAAAAGTCAAAGACCAGCTCTTCCTCCTCCGCAGGATTCATGAGTCGCGTCAGTTGGTACCGGCCGCGTGTCGCCGCGGCGGTAACGATCTCATGGACGCGTTCGTTGGAAAATTCTTCACCATCCTCCCCGACCTGCAGCCCCTCTGCAACCGTTCCCTCCGTGATCATCTCCTCGTCCACAACAAAGGTTTTCCAGTCTTTCCCGCGAAGCAGGCGCTTTGCTTCCTCCAGACCGTCGGTAAACAGGAGCAGCAGATCTCCAATGGCAACCGTTTTCATCTCCTGCGGAAATTGCAGCGGCATATCCGCGCTGGAAAAAGTTCCCGCCGCGGGTCCACCGGGAATCGTCAGTTCCTCAACGCCGTTCTGCGCGGTCCGGTACACGTGAAGTTTGACGTCACCGGCGTTGGCGGTATAGAACGCCCCTTTGTGCGTATCCAAAATACCCACCGTCAACGCCGCAAACCGCCCCTTGAACTGCCGTTCCGCCACGATGTCGTTTACCCGCAAGACGAACGACGATATATCCAGTCCAGGGCTCTTCAACGTCCAGTTCCGGAAATAGTCCTGGAACACCGTCGCAACCTGCACCATGATTAACGCTGCGGGGATACCTTTACCGGCGACGTCGCATTTGATCATCGCAACATAACGATCATCGAGTTTCTGGTAGGTGAAATAGTCCCCGGAAACACCTTTCGCACCTTCGTAATACCCGAAGAATGACGCGTGCTCCATTTCATACATCCCGTACGTCCGTTTCGCGTCTTCACTGATTCGTTCCAACGGGATAAAGGCTTTCTGAGTCTCCTTACCAAACAGGAGGTCCTTGCTCGTCTCGGCGCCTTTTACCAACCCTTCGATCATATGGTTGATCGAGGTGGCCAGTTGGTTTAATTCGTCCCGGCTGCGGAGTTCCAGAGAACGTCCCTTGAGCGATGCTTTATCTTCCGTAGCCGATATTTCCTCAACCAGATCCACCAGCCGCCGGATCGGCCGCACGACGATCGTTGCAAGAATGTAGGCGCCGAAGATTCCCAGCGCGACCGCGGCCGCTGCGATAACCATTGTGGTGATAATAAGTTCGCGGCGCGTCTGATCGATCTCGTCAAGAATCAGCTGGGTCGAGATCTCTACCCGTATTGTACCGCGGTAGAAATCCTCGAACCCCGCCCCGGCTCCGGGGACGATAGCCATAACCGGCTTATAAAACAGATACGTGGTGATATCGCGACGCAGCTGTTCAAAATCGAAGGACGGATCACTTCGAATGGGCCCGGCGATCTGGCTGAGCCGTTCCTGAGCTCTCCGGATCAGTTCGCTCCGGATTTCATCGATCCGGGCGATCTCCTCATCGGCGGCACCCTGGAAGATCAACTGCTGCGCTTCCTGAGACAACTGTTCCAGTTCCACCGGAATATCGCCAAGCTCGTTTATTGCGCTGGTGTTGAGTTCCGCGGCGAGTGAATCGACCTGTTCACTGATCCGGTCGTCCAACCGGGAAACTCCAACCGAGTACGTCTCCGTGTCTATTCGGTCACCCTGCGCTTCGATTACGCCGGGATCTGTTGTGGCGTACACTGTCTGTAACTCGCCCTGCGCGTTCAGCCCGGTGATCGTCACGTACAACGCTTCCGTCATCGCCTCTCCCTGATTCGCCAGGTTTTGCAGTTGATCAAGGTTGGTCTGCGGGTTTTGCAGCGCCGGTCGTGCTCCGGCAACCTGCCCTTCAACCAGCAGTTCAATCCGTTCCTGCAATCCCCGAACCAGTATCCGCTCCTGACGTTCCAGGACGTTACGGCTCAGCACCACTGAGACCAGTACGACAACTGCGACGACGAGGAGCACCACGAAGAACATGAACTTGATCCGTAACCCGCGCCATTGAATTCTCATCCGTTTCGCCCTTTCCTCACGTAATCGTTGTTCCGCCGCCGTTACCACCGCCTCGCCCTGTATCAGCATGCGCGCTTCCCGTCCCAACGCACCCATTTCCCGGGAAATCGCGACCAGGCGCGCTCCCGAAATGAGGATAAGCGCAAGCGCCGCGGCGATCGTAACGAAGTACGCGAGCTCCTGGGGAGATCGTCCGATGACCGCCGATTCACTCTCTCGATACACCGGCGCAAAAACGGGCCGAAAGTCTCCATAGCGTATCGTCCCGCGTTCGTTCAGGCCAATCCGCTCCGGTGCAAAGTACATGCCCCGTTCGGAATGAAGAACCCCCACACGATACGTTGCGCTTTCCACCTCATCTACGCGCATTCCGGTAATGCGCCGGTCATTCTCAACGGAGAACTCGTTTTGCCACGCGTTGAACTCGTAGTCATAGGGCGGACTGCCGTCGCGATCCAATACAACCTGGCGTACCGTGCCGTTACTGGTGAATCCGCGTCCGTTGACCTCAAGGGAATAACGACCGAGGCGGTCACGCTCGACGACCGTTGCGAATATCCGCGTGACCGGGATGTACTTATCGAGGCGCAACGGAAGCGACCGCGTCGGGCCGACGTTTCCCACTGAGTCCACGGCGGCAACGGAGAGAAGCCACAGACCGTTGTCCAGGTTCGTCCCGCCGGTGCTTTGCCGTTGAGTCGTCACCCGCTGCGGTACCGCCGGCGGATCAACGACTTGAACCGCTGTTTCCGGATCTGTTCCAATATAATCCAGGCGAACGGTGTATCCCCCAAGCTCCGGTTCATCCTCCGGTGGGCGCCATCCGACCTGAAACGTATTGGACACGAGAAACCCGTTCTCATCAACAGCGGGGGGAGGAAATGCAACCGGTCCGGGAGGCGTGTTGTCCAGATAATACGACGCAGTCGTCGGCTCGGACCAGTTTCCGGCAAAGTCGGTCGCCCGCACCCGCAGGTACCATTCACCGTCTTCCTCGGCACGGACAGAGATCGTCCGGTCCGGCACGCGCTGTACGATCTCGCGGGGAACCGGTTCATCCCGGTTGCGGGACCACACGTAGGAATAGGCGCGAATGCCCGCGGCGTCCTCGGGGTCGACGACCACAAACTCCGCTCCGGGTCGAGCACTTCGTTCTCCCAACCGGAAATTCCCGCCCCGGATATCCGGGGAATCAACGCTCTGGTCCGGCTCGAGGTAGACGATTTCCGAACCGTCCTCTCCAGCCCGTCGCTGCCACACGATGTGCAGCCGTCCGTTGAAAGAAACCGCTTCCGCGAACGTCGCTTCTCCGACGGCGGGGCTCATCCGTTCCGCCTGCCAGCGAAACCCCTCCCGACGACCGAGTATAACCCGGCTGTTACCCTGTGGGTTGGTAAACCACGTGATCACCGTCTCATCCCCGTCAAAAGCGATCCGCGGCGAGCGCGCCAGTTCGAATCGTCCGGTGACCTCTTCGATCAGTCCGTTCAGCTCCCCGGAAGCGTTGATTCCCGCACGGTAGATCTGCGGACTTCCCGTCTGGAACCGCCGTTCCCACGCCAGGAGCAGTTGGTCGCCGGAAGGGTCCGCCACCAGGTGGGGCCGTTGATTGTCAAACAGGTTCTCGTCGTCGGAGAGCCCCGGATCGGGAAACTCGGTGAGACGACGGCCGGAAGACCACGTCCGCCCCCCGTCGTCGCTGATCTTGATGTACAGTTGGTACGTGCTGCGCTCCGTGAGATTAAGGGCCTGGTACACGACGTAATCGCGCCCTCCAAATGCAGCGTGAGAGGGTATGAACGTCAACCCGATCTCCGAACGCGGCTCCAGCTGCTCGGGTACAGACCAGTCATCTCCCGACTCGGAGTAGAGATAAACCGCCTGCTGCCGCCCACCGATATTCTGGTTGACAAACAGCAGGATTCCACCGGTACTGGTCGTAAACAGACGTGGCGCTACGTTCGTACGCGCCGTGCGAACCTCATGGACCTCCGAAAAGTTGACACCGTCATCGGTACTGCGGTACACGACCGTTCTTTCCGCTGATTCGGTAACTGCAATGTACAGATCACCGTTTTCACCGGCAGTTGCAGAAAACACAAACGGCGGGTTTTCTCCGGCGTATGGAATCGGGCCGATGCGCTTCGGGAGTGAGTTCCATTGGCGCCCCTCCCGGGACCACTGCAGAGAGACAAACAGATTCCCTCGTTCATTGCCCCCGTCCTCCGTTCGTTCCGTCTCCTGGTACACCACAATGAGACGGTCTTCGGTTGTCAGAAGACGGGGGAATTGCATCTGCGTCCCGATGATCGGCCGTGGAGGTTCAAAGTACTCGGTTTGCTGGGCAATCGCAGGGATTGCCAGCGCCACGAAGAGGGCTTTCAGGATGAACCGACGGATGACTGTGTTCATTAGATACCGAGCCGCAAGCCGATCCGCCGACGCAGGTCGACGAGGGGCGGATAGTTCTGATTTTCGGCATCCCGAAGCAGACGTTCAACAACAGACAACGCCTGCAACGCCTGTCCCTGACTGAAAAGCGTTTCAGCGCGCCGGTACTGCTGCTCGTCGGCGGTGTCGAGAGCGACTGTTGCCTGGCCACCAAGCTGGATACGCAGTTGATCCAGCAAAAACGACGCGTCTCCATTGGTTGGATCAAGTTCGATCGCCTGCTCCAGAAGCGATACTGCCACGTTGACCTGGTCTCGGGAGCCGCCACTCAGCGACTGGGCGCGCTGGTACAACTGCGTGGCCTCCCGTCGCCGCGCCTGGTCTACCGGGTCCGGACGCAGGTTCAACGCGATTTCCAGTTGGCGAATCTGCTCCTGCAGGCCCGGGTAATCGGGGTTGATTTCCGCAAGAACTTCCAATTCGCTGTAGACCTGCAACGGCCCGTCCGCCGCCAGTCTTCCCACCGCCTGTTCGTACCGCGAAGCGAAAACCGACTCAAAGTCATCCTGGTTTCGGATCTGGGTCATCCGCAGCTCCAGAATCCGGGCATCCCAATTGAGGGGACGGACATCCCGCACGTTGCGCAGGTTTTGTATCGCCCGGTCAAAGAGAGGATCCGCCCGCGCTTCCTCCCCCTGTTCATAGAGATCCGCACCGCGATTGAAGTCATCACGGGCGATACTCAAATAATTGCTGAGAATCGGATACAGCGGATCGGTGATCGCCAGTTCGCGCCCCTCCTCCAGACTCAACGCGGCGGTAACAAGCCGCAGAAGTCGTTCGATCTCGGTGTTATCCGCAACATTGGTCTGTTCCCACGTCTGTTGTGCCTCAAGCAGGGTATCCCGAGCCGATACAAACTGATCCTGGTTGTACAGGTTGTTTGCTTGCGTCAGGAGCTCACGCACCCGACGGACCACGATAACGTTCTCCAGTTCCTGCAACTCGTCACCAAGCTCCTGAATCTGCGCGTCCACCTGTTCCCGGAACGCCACATCTTCCCGCAGTTGCAGCGAATCGAAATACGCCTCCCTGACCGCTTGAAAGTTGTTCCGCGCCGCATCAACACGCAGGGCCGCGATCGCCGCCCGCATATCGGCAACCCGGTCCTGCGCTTCCTCGACCAGCGCTTCCGAACGGGCGATCAGATCCACCGCTTCAGCGAGGCCGATGCGAGCGTTCTCGAGAATTTCGACCAGTTCCACTTCCAGAACGGCAAGCCGCTGTATTGCCGCCGCGACGGGCACACTGTCACGAACGTACTCCGGTTCCTCCGCTATCTCCGCCACAGCCCGGTTTACCACCCCAAGGTTTTCTTCGGCGATCGCCGCGACGGTCGCGTACCGGTCACGGGCATCATCAGGATACCGAACCACCCGCGTAACTCCGCCGGTGTCTTCGTCGGCAACGCCGACCACTTCGGTCACCCCGGAAACGAGGGGCGCAATCTCAGTCAAATCCTGAGTCAGTGAATCAACCGTTCCGGGCACGTCCTCGGTCTGGGCAAGGGCGATCGCCTGCACCAGGTCGCGCTCCCGTGCGATCGCCCGTTCCGTCTGAGCCCCCCAGTCGGTACTGATCTCCTCGAGAAGCGCGATCAACTCAACAGGGGCGTAACCCTCGGGGAGCGTGTCAAATACCGTTCGACGTTCCGCCCAGCTTTCCGTGCCCGAGCGCAGGTTGTTCACGATCCCGTTGGTTGAGTCCTTCTGGCTGCGCAACGAAAAGAGCGTCGTTTCCCGATCGACACCCGTTTCGATGAACGTATTCATGATCGCCGCCAGTTCAGTGAGGCTCTCAGTTCCAGCGACATATCCGCCTGCAAGAATGAGTGTTTCCGCCGCCGCGGCTGTGCGCTCGGCT
>JAQIBO010000358.1 GCA_027859055.1 Spirochaeta sp. | reverse complement strand
CCTTTCTTCTGGGAGTAGCTGTTCATCGCGATCGCCCACGTCCACATGTTCGGCGTTTCGGCGGGGCCATCGAGTCCCGGAGGATACGGCGCCCACGCGAGGTCACCTGCGGCGGGGCTTGCACCTTCGATATTCTGGAAGAAACCGAGGATGTCAGCATCGTAAATCATCGCCGACCGTTCCTGACCGAGTGACTGACCGACGTCGTACCAGGTGTAACTGGTCCATTCCGGCGGTCCCACTTCCTGGACCATCTCAATCCACTTTTCGGCAAACCGAACGGCGAGGTCGCTGTTCATCTGCGGATTCATGTTCTCGTCATAGTCTTTGGCGCCCGCAGAGTTATACGCAGTCATGAATCCCGGATGGATCGTCGCCCAACTGCGTGTGCCGCGAACGGCGATCGGAATCATATCGGTCTCGGCCTGGATGACCTTCCCGATCTCGATCACGTCGTCAAGCGTTTCCGGAAGCTCGAGGCCAAGTTCGTCGAAGACCCGCTTGTTGTACATCAGGTCGTTACCTTCAAAGCCCCACGGAAGAGCCCACTGACCACCGGTACCGACGGAGGAACCGTCGACGCCGTCCCAGCGAAGACCCGCGGCGATACCGTCGATGATATCGTCAAAATCGTAGTCCGGGCTGGTCAAAGAAGGATTCTCGATGTACGGGGTCAGGTCTTCCATCCAGCCCGGCGGCATATACTGCCAGACCATGTAGGCACCGGTCATGAACGCGTCGTATTCCTTAGAACCCGAAGACAGGGCCACGGTAACCTTATTGAAGTACTCTTCTTCCGGGAAGATGTCGTACTCAACAGTGATACCCGTCATCTCTTCAAACGTCGCCACCTCTTCGAGCATACCGTCGGTATACGGATGCTGGTTGAGAAGCAGCTTAATCGTTTGTCCCTCGTACCGTTCCCAGTCGAACTCACCGGTCACTTCGGTAGCGGCATCGCCACCAGCCGCTTCCTGCTGACCACCTGCAAAGGCAAGGCCGGCAATGAGCACGACCAACACACCAACTAAAACACGTTTCATACAATCCTCCTTGAATTGTTGCACGTTATTCTCGAAACCCTCGAGGAGGGCTTCTTTTCTACTTCAGAAACTCTTCGTTCGGAAACAGAACCACTTTGATCGAGTCCTTACCCGAATCAACCATATCAAACCCTTTTTCCCACTCCGTCAGCGGCAGCTTCTGCGTTACCACGCCGTCGGTGGGCAGGCTGCCGTCGGCGATCCATTCGATCGTCGGCGGGTAGCAATACGGGCCAAGATGACCACCGAGAACATCAAGCTCCTTGCGGTCGCTGATAATGCTCCAGTCAACCTCGACGAGGTCCCCGAACACACTGAATTCGACAAACCGTCCCATTTTGCGGAGGATCTCAAGACCCTGCTGAACGCTGCTCGGATGGCCGGAAACTTCGATGTAGATGTCCGCTCCGTATCCGCCGGTCTGTTTCTTGATATGCTCAACCACGTTCACCCTGGACGGATTCAACACCTCGTCGGCGCCGAACTCTTTTGCCTTCTCAAGGCGCTTGTCGTTCAGGTCCAGAACGATCAGCTTCTTCGGGTTCCGTCGCGCCGCGAATCCAACCATGCCAAGGCCGATAACACCGGCACCGGAGATCACAACCACATCTTCGTTCGTGATCTGTGCCCGGTCGACGCCGTGCTTGGAACATGCAAAGGGTTCAGTCAGAACCGCTTTGTCAACGGGAAGATCTTTGGGGAGTTTGTAGTTGATCCCCTCTTTTGGAAATTTCATGTACTGGGCGAATCCGCCGTTGACGTTGTTCTGGAAGCCGTACAGGTCGTGCTGCTCATCCATCCAGTACCGTCCGGTGGTTGAGAATATGTCGTTCCAGCGCGGGACGATCTGCTCGGAGATAACCCGATCGCCGACTTCAAAGCCGGTGTCTCCGTGGTGCGGCCAGTCGTCCACGTTTTCGCCGATCTCCACGATATACCCGATAAACTCGTGTCCCGGGGTCATCGGCGCCTTGATATACGGCTCGGTACCGGCGCCACCCCAGAAACTGGGCGCTCCATGGTACGCCTTCAGGTCGCCGGCGCAAATTCCGCACGCCTCGACCTTGATTACGATTTCCCCTTCTCCGGCGCGGGGCGTTTCCACCTCTTCAAGCCGGTAGTCACCCGGGGCGTACGCCACGAGGGCCTGCATCGTCTTTGGCAGGTCCGCGCGGTGCGCCTGTGTCCTCTTTGGTGCTTCAGTAGCCATGCACCCTCCTTATAGCCCTTGTGGCTCAAGATTGATCGACATACGAACAAAGCGAAAATGGCGTACCACCACACTTGTCGCTGCACATATGTTCATGTTAGCACAGTTGTTCATCCTGTCAAGAAAAATATTTTTGAATTGTTGACGCCGTTCAAACATCGGGTCATAATTGAACAATTGTTCACTTCAAGGGGTTTCATATGGAAACGCAGGCGATCAGGTACCCGGACAGACTCGCCGAAGATGTCGCACAGTACTGTACCCGACGCGGATTTCAAACGGTTACCACCGTCTCGGACTCCAATACGTTTGCCGTCATCGGCAACGAGATCAACACCGCACTCCGTGGTACAGGAGTCCGAACACAGGGAATCATTCTCGACGGCCGCGGCCTGATCGCCGATGAGCGTGCGATCGTATCGGTCCTGATTGACATGGACATGGCCGCCGATGCGGTGATTGCGGTGGGTTCGGGCACGATTACCGATATCGTCCGGTTCGTCTCCCACCGGACACGCACCGCGTTTCTGTCCGTCCCGACCGCTCCCTCGGTGGACGGGTACGCCTCCGGGAGTGCTCCGCTGGTCACCCGCGGCTACAAGCATACCGTCCAGTGCCACGCACCGGAGGTGGTGTTCGCGTCAACATCGGTTTTGGCCCACGCCCCGACGGCGATGATCGCGGCGGGATTTGGCGACGTTCTCGGCAAAGTAACCGCCGTTGCGGACTGGGAACTGGCTCACCTGCTTGTTGACGCCCCCTGGAACGCCGACATCGCCGAGGAAACGCGCCAGGCGTATCGCACGGTAGTCAGGCACGCCGACGCGATCGGCGGTCGCGAGGAGACTGCGGTACGAACACTGTTTGACGCCCTCACCTCCACCGGCGATGCGATTCGGCGCTTCGGCTCCTCTGAGCCGGCATCCGGGTCGGAACACCACATTTCGCACTTCCTCGAGATGCACCACCTGGCCGAAGGTAAACCGCCGATATTGCACGGGACGAAGGTAGCGATGGGGACCGTTATCGCCGCGGGATGGTATGAATATCTCCGGGGATGGGATCGGTCAGCCGTTGCAGCCCGCACCGTGACGGTGCCCGACAATGAACGCGATTTCCGGGAGATGCGGGAGTTACTGGGAGAAGCGGGTGAACTGACGGCGGAACGGAACGCGTTTGTCTCAACACTCACACAGGCGCGGGTTGAGGCGATTCATGCGCGCCTGATCGCCAACTGGGATGCCGTCCAGGCGATCGCCCGGCAGGTCCCGACGCCGGCGGAATTGGTGCAGCTCTTTCGAGCCGCCGGCGGCTCGACAGACCCGAAAGCTATGGGGCTCGACCGAACCGAACTCCGAACCGCCGCTCGTCTGAGCCACTACACACGCTCCCGCTTTACCGTGAAGACGCTGTTGTACGTTCTCGGCGTATCTGTGGATGAGACGGGACATCCCCCGGCGTGAAACGGGGCGGTTGCCCCGCGGTTACGTGACGGTCACGCGGAAAAATCGAAATGACGATGCAATTTAAGCACTTCCCGCGCCGTCTCCAGATCGGTGACAAGCACGTCAACAGCTCCGGTTTTCAACGCCCCTAACGTGGGTCGGATCTTGTGACTCCCCGCCGCGACAGCTATCAACGTTGATGCATTGGCCAGCGTCTCCCAGGGAACGCTGATCACGCGGGGGTCCAGCTCGCTCTGTACCGGCGTGCCGTTGAGGTCGAAAAAGCGCATACACATCTCACCGACGATCCCCTGGCGGCGCATGTTGTTGATCATCTCTTCGTTGATATACCCGCTCCGGTACAGGATATTCTGCGTTGTGAAATCACCGATACCCACCACCGCAAGGTCGATCTTCCCAGCCACCGCCATCGACTTGTTGATGTTCGGATCGGTCAGGTAGGTGTCTCTGTCGTGGGGGTCAAGCACCATAATCGGCGCAGAGATCGGGTGCAGGCTGCCGCCGATCCGCTTTGCCACGTCGGCGCTGGCGGTATACGGCATCGGGAATCCCATCATCGCCCCCATCAGGTCGCAGACGGCGATGTGGTGACTGTCGGCACCGGTATGGATGTAGTCGGCGATATTGCCCATCGTCTGGCTGAAGGAGAAACCGATACTCTTGACGCTTTTCAGATGCTCCACGATCAGCGACGCTGCGGCACTTCTGATCGCCTGAAGCGTTCCGGCGCGGGACGCTTCGTTACGGACAACGACGGCGCGCCTGAGGCTGAACAGCCGTTCCAGATCGTACGCCTCCGCCTGCTCGGGGGGCAGCGCCTGGGTGATATCGATGCGCACTATCCCGGTGCGCCGCGCCTCTTTCAGCAGGCGCGCGATCTTGGGCCGCGAAAGCCCCGTCTGCTGCGCAATCTGTTGCTGCGTCAGATCTTCCTTGTAGTAGAGGTAGGCGATCCGGGCAAGAAACTCACTTCGTTCAGCCATCGGTCACGTTCCCTTCCGGGCCGGAACCGGTCGCGGTGAGACGGGCAAACGATTCGCTCCACTGCCGGTACCGCCGCCGCACCGTATCGGCGATTCCACGAGCGTCCGCATCGGGATGAAGCTCTGTCGGCGTCGCTTCATCGGAATTGGTAAACACCCCATCCACAAGGGCGGAACGGTCGGACCCGGCAATGGCGAGCATCGCCGCACCCCGGGATGTTGTGTCGTAGATCGACGTAAGATACAACGGACAATTTTCCAGGAGGATCGAGACGATCGCCTGGGTGAGCGGGCTCCGGGAACTTCCGCCGGTAAGGTACACCCGCCGCGCCGGTGCCCCGCTCACCCGTTTCACCTCTTCGACATGTGCGACGATTGCGAACGCGGTATTCTCGATCATAAGATACGGAAGCAGCCGCAGTACCCGCGCCGGATCGGTCCGAAAGCGCAGCTCGTTCCGACTCCGGAGAAAATCGATCGGCTCATGTGGATCCGGTACGAGCGTCGCCGACACTTCGAATCGTTCCGCTTCATGGATCGAATCGATACCCGGTTCCGGGACATCCTGACACGACAGGACGCGGGTGATATCACGGTACAGCATGCCGGTTTTACCGCCGTTGCTTTCTATCAGATACCGGTCGTCGACGTACCGGTCGGCCCACACTCTCTGTTCCGGATCAAAGGTCAGCGTG
>JAQIBO010000292.1 GCA_027859055.1 Spirochaeta sp. | reverse complement strand
CCTGATTGAGAATGATCACCTGTGAACGAAGTGGAATAACTGCAAATCCACCGGAAATCTCACCGATGTCCACGGGCGATCGAATCGCGTTGGCCGGATGAACATCAAATACGGCGCTTTGTCGCAAACCGCCGGCGGCATCATCGGCGAACACGATTATGTGCTGCGGCTGCAACCCCACAACCGCAACCATCCGATCGTGATCGATCGCCTTGACCGCGTAAACAACCGGGGCTGACGGGGAAAACGGCGGGGTTTCAAACGTGTATTCTAACCGTTCAACAGACGCACCAAGACCGTCGGGCCACCGGAAGAGCTCAACTGTGCCGTAAAGGTTTCCCCGGACGACCGTCGGGACGTCACAGGATGCGCACAGGTCATAGCCGGTTGCCGCCCTGCGCGGGGGAAGGAGATCGCGATCCTCGAAGGGGCTTCCAAGATCGGTCACTGCAAGAGCCGTGTCCGGTCTCAGTTGCGCCAGTACGTTTCCCGTTATTTCAGGTATTCCCTCTGCTGCAAGGTAGCGGGTCTCGTTCCGGTCCCATCGCTCCACGGCCCAGCGGGGTGGTTCGAGGGACTGATTGATGAAAAAGGTATCCGACGCGGTGAATTGTGATTCCCGGAGGCCAAGGCGTAACAGGCGACCGTCTGCCGCGCCAAGCATAAGAAACTCCGCTGCGGTTGTAGCGAGGACACGCTCGTCATCGAGCTCTCCCGTGCCCTCGGTAACAAACATGCTCCCGGAAGACGCAAGCCGGTGTTCCCATGCCACCTCCCAACGGAGTTCCGGGACGAGCGTGCGGGGAACGAAGAACGCCATCAGCGCAGCGATAAACGCGAATCCGATACTCAGAAAAAACGTACGCACAACAGGGTGAGTATCAGACGGTCTTTTTCTTTTTGGCGTGGATCTTTTCGTCGGATTCCATCTTCGACTTCCAGACTTCCATTTTTCGTTTCACCTCTTCGCTTTTCTCGACCTCACCGAAGAGAGTATGAATCCGCTTGAGCGCAGCCAGAAACGCGATCGCCCGTTTAAAATCGTCGATCCGCAACGTAGACAGTTCGTATTTCTCGCGATAGCGGTCGGCCGCCTGGTGAAGCATCGACTGAACCAACTCCATCTGCCCCATTCTCGCGGCGTACCCGTCCACAGACGGATCCATCTGGGCGATAAACGTCTTGAAGTTGATAAGATTCTTGGCAACAGCAGCAAATCGTCCTTCAAGCTCGACAAAGGACCAACGCCATTTGGAGTTTGCACCAAACGCCTCTTCCACGGCCTGAATCGTGAACCCGATTTTACGAACAAGATGATACCGTTTGTCATCCTCGTACCCGTCGATCTCTTCAAGAAGGTCGGAATAGTCGGAAAAGGGGACGTCTATATAGTTGGACACGACCTCCTCAAGGTAGATAACCGCCTGATAGCAACTTTTTCGGGCATCATTGAGAAACGCATCGTTCTTGACACCCAGGAGCGTCATCGACAGTGCGTTTAGCAGGAGATAGTACGAGGCAAGGTTCAGGCGGTCCTCGGAGAGAGTGATGTATTTGTAGGCGGCACCGGCGGTTTGACCTTTGACGATCTTCAGCAGACTCTTTTCGCGTTGGAGAATCGTTTCCGAGATCTGTTTGTACTCCTTGATACGCTCAAAGTACTGCTGCCGCGCCTCATTACTTATCTTGGCCATTCGTTACTCTCTGATAGCGATCGAGAAGTGCCCGGGCGTGCTCAATACCGGTCGCTTCTTCCTGTTCTCCGGCAAGCATCCGTGCGATCTCTTTAATACGGTCATCTCCGGTTACTCCCCGTGCCGAGATTCGGCTGGTGTTGGACACCGCCTCTTTCTCTACAACTATATGATTATCGGCGCGAACTGCAATCGTCGCAAGGTGTGTAATCGAGATTACCTGACTCTGATCGGCAAGTTTCCGCATATGCGAGGCGATCGCAACCGCAACCTGGCCTCCGACGCCGGTATCGATCTCGTCGAATATCAACGAGCGAACATCGTCAACTGCGGCGATAATCGTCTTTATCGCCAGCATCACCCGAGACAGCTCCCCGCCGGAGGCGACGCGAATCAACGGTTGCGGGTCGACGCCGACATTGGTGCTGATGAGAAACCGGACGCGATCTGCGCCGTAGGGGCCGCACACCAACCGGCCTCGTTCGTTGGTGCGCGACTCGATCTCGATACGGAATTCCGCCTGGCCCATCGCCAGGTCCGACAACACCGCCTCCACCCGTTGGCGCAGCGTATCCGCTGCGTTTCGGCGCAGTTTGTGCAGCTCTTTCGCGGATCGCGTAATCTCCTGTTCCAACGCAGCGATCTCTGCGCTGAGTTTCTCACGGTTTTCATCAAGTCCGGTAAGCTCGGTGAGCTGTCCGGCAGCGGTGGCTCGGTGTTCGAGAACCGCGTCTTCTGAATCACCGTATTTGCGCAGCAGGCGTCGCAAGACCGGCAGTCGGTCTTCAATATCCTCGAGGCGGGCAGGATCGAAGACCAGCGCATCCCGATATTCGGTCAGGTTCTGGACGATGTCTTCAAGCTCAAAATAGACGCTCTCAATACGCCCGTGTTCGCCTTCAAGGGTGGTGTCAATCCGGGCGGAAGCGGCAAATTCCTGGCGCGCCCGTTTCAGGAGGGGAAGCACGGCGTATTCATTTCCATCCAGCGTATCCGCCACCGTGCCGATATGCGCGGCGAGCCGTTCGAACTGAGCCATCCGGTCCCGCTCTGCCTCCAGTTCTTCCATCTCTCCGGGTTTCACCTCCGCCGCTTCGATTTCCTCAACGGCAAAGCGGAGCATTTCCATCTCCCGGACACGTGCCTCGGTTCGCTCCTCAATCTTGCGGAGCCGTTCCTGCAGCTCCGACAGCCGCAAGAAGTCGGCGTGGAACGTCTCCACGTCAGCTTCAAAGCCGCCAAAGCGGTCGAGAATCCGTCTGTGATGCGGTTCGGAGAAGAGGGACTGGTGTTCATGCTGGCTGTGCAGGTCGAGCATGAGGCCGGCAAACTCTTCCAGTTCAGAGCGGGTTACCGGTGTCGCCGCGATGTGGATCGTTCCCCGACCGGTCGTCCGCACCGTTCGTCGGATCAGGACGCGGCCCTCTTCCGGCGTTATTCCGTGGTCGGAAAGCCATGCCCGGCACGGCTCATGATAATCAACGAGAAACTCACCGGCGACGACTGCTTCATCGGCGCCCTCCCGAACGAGATCTCCGCCTCCCTTGCCCCCAAGCAGGACAGACAAAGCACCGACAAGAATACTCTTTCCCGCGCCGGTTTCCCCGGTCAGGACGTTGAAACCGCCGGTGAATTCCAGCGACAGGGAGTCCACCAGAATGAAATTCCGCACACTGATCCGCTCAATCATCCGGGTCTCCGGACCATTTCAGTTTGTTGCGGAGGACTTCGTAGAACGTCCGACGATTGGAACGGATGATGTATGCGCGGCGGTCACTCGCCTTGACGTGCACTGTGTCGGATGGTTGCAACGGGGTAAGACTCTGTCCGTCAACGGTCAGCGCCACGCTCGAGCGTTGCGCCGGATCCACGGTGATAATGATCTCTTCATCCTCGGGAAGCACAATCGGCCGATGCGAAAGGGTAAACGGACATATCGGGTTGAGGATCATCGCCGACATCTCCGGATGCAGTATCGGGCCGCCTGCAGCGGCGGAATACGCGGTGGAACCGGTGGGCGTTGCAACGATAACGCCATCGGCACGGTAGCGGCCGATCGGCTGATCGGTCAGACGAACGTTCAGCCGGACCATCCGGGAGATACCCTCTGAGGAGACGACCGCGTCATTGAGACCCCGAAACGAACACAGTTCAGAGCCGTCACGAATAACACACACCTCAAGAACCAGACGGGGCCCCGCCGTAATTTCGCCCGCCACGAACGATTCGAACGCCGGAAACCACTCATCGTGGGCAACCTCGCTGATGAATCCGAAATCCCCGAGGTTAACCGGAAGAATCGGAATGAAATGCCCGGCCAACGCGCGACTGGCAAACAGAACGGTTCCATCTCCACCGAGTGTAATTGCAAGATCATGACCGTCCTTTTGCGGCACCTCGTGGGCAACCCCCGCATACAGAAAGGTCTGGACGCGGATATCCCGCTTCCGAAGTACCCCGGATATCTCTTCTGCGAGTTCATTCGCACCGGTTTTTCCGGTGTTGGCGATGATCAGTACGGATCGTATCTCTTTTGGCATTTTTCTTACACTACACTATACAGACGCAGTTGTGCGGCGTAAAGCTTCACGAGTATGGAGACAGCGGTCGCAAAGATGGAAATTCCTACGGAAGGGTGGCGAGGACACGTTCGATTTGCTCCTGTTCCGCCTTCCCCAGTGTAGGAAACAGAGGAAACGCGACCATCTGAGAGGCGAATGCAAGCGCGTTGGGATACGGCGAGCCGGCCCCTTCACCGTCCGTTTCCGTTTCGGCTCCCGACGCGTCCGCTGACGGTATACCGTCCTGGAGAGAACCCGAAGAGAACGCGACGTCGTTGAATGCCCTTCGCGCGGTGACGCCGTGACTGCGGGCGTACTTTTCCACTTCCCGCGGTGAACCATCGACCATCACCGGCAGGGCAAAAAACACGTTATCTCCCTCCCCGCCCTGTAGCGGCACCCGATATTTCCCGCGCTGAACCGTTTTGACAAAGCGCGCAGCTATATCACGTCGCCGCTCGATAAACGACTCGAGTTGTTTCAGCTGAGTGATGCCGAGAGCAGCGTTCATGTCCGGCAGTGGTGGTTCTCCGATCCGCTCGTCGACAAGTGCGGTCAGTGCGGAAACGCGACGGGTGTTACTGGTAAGCACTACCGCTCCGCCCCCGGCGGTGATGATATGCTCCGGTTCCATCGCAACCACCGTCATATCGCCAAAACTTCCGAGCCCTGCCGTCCCCGTGTGGCCTCCGAGGCCCTCTGAAATGTCCTCGATTATCGGAATCCGCAAATGGCCAAGGTTTTCCATGTCCGCCACGTAACCAAGCCTGCTGCCCACGTACAAGGCTGACAGTGACAGTGCTTCATAGTCAAAATTGAGTGGAGACGGCACAACTGGAAGTTGCCGGTCGGTATCGACAAGAACCGGTTCAAGTCCCGCCTGGGCGATCATGTTGTAGACGGAGACCGGAGCCAGCGCGGAGAGCCCCACCCGCGCGCCCTGTTCCAGGTCGAGCGCCCGAAAAGCGGCCAGGAGCGCATGGCCGTAACTCCGCAGGGAGATCCCGCTTCGCTTCCCCACGTATTTCGCAAGACTGTGAGAAAACTCCTTGGAGACGGTACCCGCCCCGATCGAATCTTCGGCCAGTCGTGTCAGGACTGCGTCCATGTCGGCCCGTCGAATCGTCGGTCTGAAAATCGGAATCATATTATGCACCTGTTTTCTGGATGATTTGCGGAGATTGCGTAACGTACTACTATCGCGCTATCGACTCCAGCGCCTGTAATTCCCGCATATTGAACAGGCGGTCGATGTCCAGAATGATGAGATACCCGTCATCCCGCTGAACCACCCCTTCTATGTACTCCGCCCCGATCCCGGAAATCATCTGTGGGGGTTGCTGAACGTCGTGACCCGAGACAGACAGTACCCGTGAAACCTTATCAATTATAATGGCGACGTGCATTCCACCAAGGCGTATGATCAAAAAACCGCTCAGCAGTTCGTCCTCTTCGCTCAGATCCGCCTTGCTCAGATGGAAGCGTCGGTGAAGGTTTATGACCGGAATGATTTCGCCTCGCAGATTAAAAATCCCTTCGACGTAGCCCGGTGAGTTGGGAATACTCCGCACCTCTTTCGCCTCTTCGATACTTTTGACTTGCATGATGTCGATGCCATAGTACTCCGCACCGAGTTGAAACGTGACGAGCTGCATGTTCACATTCTGATCGCTCATGAATTCCTTCCGTACCCACAGAATAGTCCGCCACCTCGATGTTGGCAAGTGAGCGTCACAGGGCGGTTGCGGGTGGCGGTGCACATTTCATGTATCCGCACGCTTGCCACGCCGCTCTTACGGCTGCGTTTTCACGCGGGCAATAAAAAACGTCTGCTCCGCGCTTACGCGCTCCGCCTCGGCGCGTTCCTCACCCCTAACGGGGTTGCGGTACGCGCCTAGGGCAAGCCAGACGTTTTTTATCACCCGGATTTCATCCGGGCAATAAAAAACGTCTGGCGACGACCTACTCTCCCACCT
>JAQIBO010000243.1 GCA_027859055.1 Spirochaeta sp. | reverse complement strand
CACGAGCGGAACGCCAGGGTTCCGCCGGAGCGGGAGAGCGTACCCGCTACAAAAATGCGGCTCCCTTCCACCAGGGGAGTCATCTCTTTCCAGTAGACGACGCGCGGCGTTGCGTCCGGCGGAGCGATATCCGCCCCCGTGCTCTGCGGGAGGAGAAAGATCGGCACCGCATGCAGATCGATCGCGACGGAAATCCCCTTAGACCCCAGCCAGATCCCGGTTTCGCTCTGGATACCCTCAAGGCGGCCGTAGAACGACACCGGTTCCGAATCGGAAAGCGCATCCACGGGGTTCCCGGTCTCGTTTTCACCGCGACTGTGGGCGTCTGCGCTGTGGGCATAGGCGTAGTCGAGACGCGGCATACGGGTCGCCCGGATCAGCTTCTTCCGGAAACCGCGCCATCGCCGGCGAACGGCAAACGCCCCGACCAGGGGAATCATTCCGAAAAATATCACCGCCGGAAGAAATGCGAGTACCAACTGGCTGTCAATGCCCATTGTTGCTTGCTCCCACGTTTTGCTGTATTCTGACGGTAATGCTTATCGACCGTGTAATCGTCGGCTCACTGCACACAAACGCGTATATCGTCTCTATCGGCAAGAAGGAATGTATCATCATTGACCCCGGTGACGAAAGCGACACGCTGGTGAAACGGCTTGAAGCGATGAATTTGATCCCCCTGGCGATCGTTTTCACCCACGGACATATTGACCATACCTCTGCAACCCAGGGAATTATCGATTACTACGCGGGCCGTGGTCATCACGTCTCGGTCGGTATCCATGAGGCGGACGCACAGTTTCTCGGTCCCAACGCCGATGCTGCCAACTACGCGCTCTTTGAGGTGTTTGGTGCGCCGGGACTGGACGCGTACAAGACGTACAACCGCGCCGTTCCGGAGGCGGAGTTCTACTTTTCTGATGGCGATACCGTACTGGACTCGGATATTACGGTGATGCATACGCCGGGGCACTCCGCTGGAAGCACCTGTTTTTACAGTGAGCCCCGCGAGGCGGTATTCACCGGTGACACCCTGTTTTTCAATACGATCGGCCGTTCCGATTTTCCCAGTGGCGAGCCGGAGCTGGTTCACCAGGCGGTAACGGAGCGCATTTTCACGCTTCCCCAGAACACGCGCGTCTTTCCGGGGCACGGTCCGTTGAGCTCGGTAGAACGGGAAGTTCGCAACAACCCGATGGAGAGCGAAGGCGCCACAATCTGAGTTGCAGTGCGGTCGGTGTGCGGCTGTATTACGCGGTCATGTCCAGCAGGAATCCCTCTGCCAGTCCGTACCGGTTTCCACCGGTTTGGATATCCGTCGCGATTCGGAGCGCCGCCTCTTCCATGAGTTCCTGATGCTGTTCCAGCGGATCAATATCAAGATCAGGCGTAGCCGATTCCTGCATATTGGCGATCCGCGTCAAAAGCGAGTCGATCGCCTGCAGACGGGAAATCGGATATCCGCCGCTTCCGGAGAGCGCCGGAATCGCGTTGATGTGTTGAAGTCGGGCATAGGAGGATCCGCGTACCGGCATCGCTACCCGACCACCGGACACGTTCGCGCGAAGAACCTCTGTCAGGGGAACGGTTGCATGTGTTGGTATTGAAATGCCGTTGCCTTCCACGCCTGTGCCTCCAACTGTATATATCGGACGCACAGCGCGGAATCATTAGTCGTCAGCGGTTTCTTCGCTCCAGTTCGTTCTGATATTCAACGCGATACAACGCATAGGGAATCGCCTCGAGACGTTCTTCCGGTATCTCCAGCCCGCTTTTCAGACAAATCCCGTATTTACCGTTATCTATCCGCGCAAGAGCCGACTCGATCAGCCTGAGTTTCTTGAGCTCCTGAGCTCCAAGCGCGCTTAACAGCTTCTTGTCAATATCGGTGCTTGCTACGTCAACAAGATCTTTCGTATCACTGGAGCCGGCCATTGAGCGAAACTCCTCATCCTCGGCGACCAACTGGCGCAGAATATCGGCTTTCATCTCTTCGAGGCGGTCTTTCATCTTCTCCACAAATTTGTCGTTCACAACGTCCTCCTCACTCTGCCGAAAAGTCCCATGAAATATAGAGGAACAAACCGAAATGTCAAGTACTTCGCCCGTTTTTCGGACGTTGACATGTGACGGACTTGCACCATAGCATAGCGTTAATCTGCACAAGGAGGATTTGTGGCAAAAGAAGAGGCGATAGAAGTAGAGGGTATCGTAAAAGAGTCGTTACCCAATACGATGTTCCGGGTAGAACTGAAAAACGGTCATGTCATTTTGACGCATCTGTCCGGCAAAATGAGGAAACACTATATCCGTATCGTTCCCGGCGATCGGGTCAAAGTTGCGTTGTCTCCGTACGATCTCACGCGTGGGCGTATCATTTATCGTGAACGCTGACGGATAACTGCCCAGGTGGCTCCACGTCCACCCTCTCTGTTACCGGGTATTCCGGTCTTTCCGACATACGGGTTCTGTTCAAGGTAGTCACGGACCATCCGCCGAAGCGGAGAATCGGAACCCGGCGTCACCCCCTTTCCATGGATGATCAACACCTTGCTCCGTCCCGCCTGGATCGAGGCTTTGATGAACTGTTCCAACCGCGTCTTTCCCTCGTCAACGGTACAGCCGTGCAAATCTATGGTGGCTTCCGCCGGAAGCCGCTCCGCCGGCGTGGGAGAGGTATCCGGCGCAGATTCACGCTCTGCCTCCGGTTGTGACGGGGGCGGGTAGCGCCGCAGATACTCTTCCATCGGATTGTTCATCGGATTACCCATCGGTGTCGGTCCACACCGCCGCACGCGGCACCCACCCGGTCATTCCCGCCTGAGTGCGGACCAGATAAAACGATTCGTACTGCAACTCGATCTCCACCGCCTGAGCCGTTGACAGGCCGATCCACGGAACGGCGCTTTCGTCGGGAATACGTCGGACGTGTACCGGCCGCCGGACAACGCCGTCTTCACGCCGATCCACACTCCAGGACCAGCCGAGCGTCCCGATCACCAGTACGATGAGCATTCCGATCCCGACAAGACTGAGGGTGTTCCGCAGGCGACGCCGCGCCGAGAGGACGCCCCAGAACGCCGTCCACAGGACGATAAGTGCGAGAACGAGGTAATCCGGGCGCGGATAGCGCGGAATCGGCACCTGATCCTCCAACGCGAAATAGTCCGACGAGGCGGCAAGAGCGTCCCGGAACTGAGCTCGTTGCGGCGCCAGTCGCACCGCCCGCCGCAGGTGATAGGTGGCGACCACCGGACGATCGAGGCGCAGTGAAAGAACACCGCGGTTGTAGTGCAAACCGGCGTGCCACGGATTGTCGGCTATCTCCAGGTCGTACATGACACCGGCCACCGCGGGGCGGCCTTCTTCCATCAGACGCTCCGCGGTCCGGATTCGTTCAACGTTGAGTGAGGGAGCGAGGGTCAGACCGAGAAGGAGCGGCACGATTGTGATAACCATCGCCACCGCGCCGGTCCGTCGTGACGGCGGACGCCGTCGAACCGACCACAGTGCGCTGGCGCCAAGGATTATCGGCCCCAGAAGAAAGAGGTAAAGCACCCAGGGAAGCTCAGCCAGGCGATACCACGACGTCGCGCTCAGTTCTTCCACCGTCAGAAGGGGGAATTCCGGTACGGTGGGAGCCGCATCAACGGGTGTCGCGCCACCGCGCACGACAATTTCATGCCGTTGGGGCGGAATACGGACTGTTCGGGCGGCGGCGGGATCAAAATAGACGTACCCGCCAACGGTGATCACGGTGGTCTCCGCATTCTCTTCACCGGCTCCGACATATTCAAGGCGGATCGTACGCCGGCGCACTCCGCGGTACCCGTCAAGACCGGTTTGATCCGGCTCGGTAGAGACGCGCTCCGCCCGGTCGATCTCCTCAAACCCCGGCGCGTCGATATCCGGGAACGCGACGACCGGAAGATTTCCGGTTCCGGTTATTTCTATCTCCAGATCAACCGTGGCGTCGGCGTCACGGTTTACTTCCGTAGTGTCCACGCGGGAAACGATTTCAAACGTACCCACCGCGTTGGACGCACCTGCGGCATCGGGGATCGGGGTAACGTTCAGAACCTGGGCGCGCGCGGTTGCCACGGCGTCGCCGGTGCGAACCGACGCCTCCGGGAGGCGGACCTCACCGGATGTTGCCGGTGTGAACAAAAACGCCGCAACGGGGATGTCGTATACGGTCACCTCCCCGATCTCGCGAGTTGAGACTTCACCGATGCCGCTGACCTCTTCGAACAGGCCGGTCTCCGGCGCGCGATAGGTGATATCGTCGGGAAAGAGGTAGTCCACCGCCCCGATCACTTCCAGAATCACCGGCACGCTCCGGGATTGGTAAAACTGCTCCGCAAGGACCCGCCAGCGAGCCCTGACCGGTACCGTCTCTCCCGATGAGGATGCAATCTCAATCAGCACCGGCTCTATCTCCCGAAGCCCGGCCGCGGTTGCGACGAGAATACCCTCCACAACGTACCGGCCGGGCTCATCGGCGGTCAATCCGATCCGCACCTCGATGGCTCCACGTCCCCGGGAGAGGAGCGTCGGGTTGCCGGCAGGAGAGATTCCAGCGGGAAAATCGGGAAAAAAGACGCGTACGTCGGCGCTGTCTGTGTCGTCAACCCGGATCCGCAGCTCCGCCGCCTCTCCCGGTGTTACCGTCGTCACCGGCCCGTCCAGTACCAGAAGTGGCGCCACGACGTCGTCAGGACTCTGGGCACCCGCCTCGTGGGTGATGCCGGTAACACCAAAGAACAGAAATACCCCGGCGAGGGCGCCGAATCGCACCGCCCGACGGCGGCGTAGCGTGTAGGTCACCAGTCCTGCTCCTCCGGAGTCAGTTCCCGCTCCGCATTTGCCCGCCACTGTTGCTCCTCTTTTCTGCGAATGTAGTCGAGCATCCGGGTAGCAGTCGATTCGGGCGTGTCCGCTTCCTGCGTTTCCCCCTGCTCCGCACTCTGGGCATCTCCGGACAGGCCGCTTCCGGAGTTCATACGCGTCAAGGTGAGTTCGTAGTTCCGCTTTGCTGCCACACTTGTCGGGTCGATGCGCAGGGCAAAGCGAAACTGCGGTAACGCCTCCGCATACCGTCCCTGCTCGAAGAGATATACCCCGCGGTTGAACCCGGCTCCGAATTGCAGATCCGCCACATCGGTCTGCTGTGCGATATCCCACTGATCCAGAGCGGCGTCGGCCTCACCGAGAAAGTGATAGACGTTTCCGAGGTTATACGCGATCCACGGTTCGTACTGCTGTTCTTCCCGCGCCCGAAGGTAGTCGACGATTGCGCGCTGGTATTCGCCGCGGCTGACGTTGTAGTTTCCCCGCACCACCCGGGCGTGCGGCCATTCCTGGGAACACGATGAGAGAAGCAACAAGGCCAAAAGCAGCATGACGCCGCCGGTGACCGCGGATCTTCGTTTTGTCATTCCACACCTCTCTGGCGGCCCCACGGCACCGATTGAACGACAACCGACCCGCATAGAAAGATCAGGGCAAGCAACACGAACAGATGGTATCGGCTTTCCCCGCTGCGCCGGAAGAGAACCTCCGCATCGTCACCACTGTACCGGCGAATGTCGTCGTACAGTGCCTGGGTAACGCCGGAATCTGAAATTCGGTAGAGAGCTCCATTGCTGAGGTCGGCGATGCGGCGGAGCACCGCCTCATCCACCCCGGCAATAACCGGGTTCCCATCGCTGTCGCGGATCACATCTCCACTTGAAACGGGGATGGTGGCACCACCGGCAGTCCCGGTCTGTACCACAAGAATCGGGATCTCCGCGGTGCGTATTCGGTCGGCCAGGCCGTCGACAGATTCCTGCAATTCTTCTCCGTCGGTAAACAGCACGATAAGCCGATGCCGTGGCGATCCGGCGGGGAACTGGTCAAGCGCGGCGGAGAGGCCGTCGCGCAAATTGGTGCCGGCCGTGGTAATCAGCGCCCCCGAGAGATTGCTCATCGCAAGGTCAAAGGAGACCTGGTCCTCGGTCATCGGGACCAGCACCGTGGCGGCCCCTTTAAAGATCACCACCGCTGTTCGTGAATCGGGAATACGGCCGGCGACGGTTCGGGCCACGCTGCGCGCTCGGGCAAGCCGCGAGGGATCGACATCTTCGGCGCGCATGCTGTTGGAGACGTCGATAACGAAGGCGATTTCCACGCCGCGCCGTTCATCCTCAACCATCCGGTCGCCCCAGGAGGGTTCTGCGAGGGCAAAGATCAGCGCAACAAACGTCCCGGTGAAGAGCACCGACAGGATGAAATACCGCACTACATGGGTGGCAACCACGTCCTTGCGCTGGTAGTCCCCGGTGAAGCGTTGAATCGTTCTGAGACTCCGGCGTACCACCAGGATCAACACGATCCCAACCGGCGGAAGTGCGGTGAGGTACCACAGCGTTTCGGGATACCCGAATGTCACGGTGCGTACCCTCCCAGTATCCGGCGCAGAAAGAGGTCCGCCCCCAGGAAGACGAACGCCAGCAGAATCAGTCTGCGGTGTTGCGGATACCGGCGCACCTGAACGCGGACCCGTCGTTCGGTGTCTTCCGCCGTTCCGATCGCGTTAAAAATCGCCTCCAGCGTTCCGGAACTTCCGGCGGAATAATAGGTACCGCCGGAAAGCTCGGCGATTCGCCGCAGCGTCTCCTCATCATAACTGTCCTGAACGGTTCCGCGGTACAACTGGCCATCCTCGGGATCGCGAACCTCTATCGGCGCCTCCTGGCCACTGCCCACGCCGATCGCGTAGATCCGAACCCCCTGGCGGCCGGCGACCTCCGCGGCGGCTTCCGGCGAAATTTCGCCGGCGTTATTGACGCCGTCGGTGAGCAGAACGATCGCCTGTTTCTGCGCCTCGCTTCCCTGGAGATGCAGTGTGGCGAGGGCGAGGCCCATCCCGATGGCGGTGCCGTCGCCAAGTTCCATCAGGGTCATTTCGTTCAGGGACGCCACCAGATGTTCGTAGTTGCGGGTCGGCGGAACGCGTAACGCCGCCTCGGCACTGAAACCTACCAGCCCGACGTGATCGTTGACGCGCCGCGTGACAAACCGCTCGATCACCGCACGGGCGGTCTCAAACCGGTTGACCGGCTGAAAATCCTGCGCCGCCATGCTTGCGGACTGGTCAAGAACGAGCATGATGTCGGCGCCGCGACTGAGGTAGATTCGCTCACGTTCGGTCCGTGTCGGTCCGGCCAGGGCGATAATCAAAAGCACCCATGCGCTCCAGAAGAGCAGCGCGCCCAGTCGCACCAGAATCCGTCGTACCGTTATCGGAGCGCGAAATCGCTCGCCGTTCCACACCGAAAAGGGAAACCGAACGCGGCCTCCGCGACGGGGCCAGATGTGGCGAAGGTAAATCCCAACCGGAATAAACGTCAGGAGAAGCAGGTATACCGGTCGTTCCAGAATCCACGTCACGAAGCGCTCTCTCCATCCGGTTTATGGCGCTGCAGCGCGTCAACGACAGCGCGAACCTCCGTGACATGTACGGTCCGCTGTTCAAGGGTGACCCGTTGCCGGGCAAATTTCACCAGATCGCCAAACCGGAACAGCTCCACGATCCGCGTTCGCAGTTCTTCATCAACGTGGGCCCGGGTCAACACGTGATCCATTTCGCCGGTGGTCGCTGAGCGCACCCGCGTTCCAAGGCGTCCGTCCAGATAGTCCCGGAACGTATCGAGAAGCCGAATGTAAAACGATTTTCCATCGAGACCGGGCATCTCGGTCGCCAGCAATTTTTGTGATCTGAGGAAGGTTCGATACGGCCGATTCTCGCGATACCAGCGGCGTATGCCGCTCAGTCGCCGTCGCCCCCATCCACCGGCGACGATAACAACTGTCGGAACGCCGATAAGTGCGGCCATTGCAAACGCAAGTTGTAACTGTGTGCCCGGCAGAATGAGCTGGTCCCGAACCGATACCAGTTCGAGCTCTTCCCCCGGCCCGGCGACGCTGGTGACAAATGCGCTGACCCCCGAAACGGTTACTCCGTCAAGGTCTATCGGCGGAAGTTCCCGGGTGCCGGTGAAGAACGGCTGAAACACGAACCGAACCTCAACGCCGTCCGCCCGTTGTACCGTGGACACCGAGTCGATCGTGACCGCCGGGGTTGTCGGAAGCTGGTCCGGTATTGTGATCTCCTCCACGCTCACATCGCGAAGGACCACCCGCGCCTCGACGCGATCACCGATGTAATAGGTCTGCGGAAGAAACACGACCTGTGAGACGATCTGGGCCGGGACAGGTGTCGGCAGCACGATCAGAGCAAGGGATGAGAGGAGGATTCCTGCAACGGCGGCGCGGAGGTTCATCGGTTCTTGCGCCTCCGGAAAAAGCCGATGAGCCGTTCGGCGACTTCATCG
>JAQIBO010000234.1 GCA_027859055.1 Spirochaeta sp. | reverse complement strand
CGCCGAGGGTGCGGGGGACGACGCAAACGACGCAGATCGGTTCCTTCCCGCCGCGCTGCCCGTCCCCGGTGTCCACAACCGCCACAACCTGCGCATGGCCGCAACCGCCGCCGCGCATCTTGGAATGGCGCCGGAAGAGATCGCCGCCGCGGTGGAGACGTTTCCCGGCGTGCCGCACCGGCTGGAGACGGTACGCCGCCTGAACGGGGTCCGGTTTGTCAACGATACCGCCGCGACGATACCGGAAGCGGCGGAAGCGGCGGTCCAGGCGTTTGTTGCGGAACCGGGAGTCGGTGCGGTCTACCTGCTCGCCGGCGGCAGTGACAAGGGACTGGATCTCTCGCCGCTTACCGCGGCGATGGAGCGTGCCGTGGCAACCGGCGGTGGTGTGGCGCTGCTTGCGGGTACCGCAACAGACCGCCTCATCGCCGGCCGCCGCGGTGACGGCGGGGGCAGCGGCACCGTTCGCGGCGACGATGACACCCCGCCGCAGTTTGACGATATCCGCGCGGCGGTTGCACACCTGTTTCGCGCCGCCACACCGCCCCCCCACGCCACCGAGGCGGTCGTACTGCTTTCACCGGGGTGCGCGTCATTCGGCATGTTTCGGAACGAATTTGACCGCGGAGACCAGTTTACCGCAGCGGTGAACGCCCTGTAGCGGTCCCGATCCGGTACAGCGCCACGTTATCATCGAGGAAGTCGGTTGTCACCAGATAGCGCCCGTCCGGTGAGACCGCCAGGCCGGTGGGCTGGTGCCGTCCGTACACCTCGTGCACCGTTTCAAGCGTTTCGGGATCCAGCATCAGAACCCGCCCGAACTCGGGACCGGGAACGAGATAACTCTCCGGGTTGTTGCGCCCCCGCACGCTTACAAACAGATACCGGCCATCCGGGTCAAAGGCGATCGTGTTGACGTTGGGACCGACACGCCGCGTTGCGACCACCGTCTTCGTATCCGGATCGATGATGTTCACCGTTCCGTAGTACATGTCCGAGTAGTACAGGCGCCCGTTCCGCGGAGATCGAACGATATGGCGGGCGGCACCGCGTTGCGGCCCGATCCGCTCCGTGACGGTCCCGCGCTCCGTGTCCACCCGGACCACCTCTCCCGAGGAGAATATGCATACCCACAACGCACGCTCGTCTTCACTGAGCAGGAGACCCCGCGGTTGCCCGCCGACGGGAATCTCCTCCATGATCTCCCCGCTGGTCCGGTCGATGCGGACCACGGATTCCCCCCGCCAGTTCGCAACCCAGACAAAACGCTCCATCCGGTCGTTGGCAAGCACCTTGGGCCACCCGCCACCGGAGGGGTACGCGGCGATCCACTCACCACCGGGCAAGGAGAAGCGGTGGACCATCGCGGTGGTCATCTGCGAAATCCACAGTTCCCGGGCGCGCGGAAGCACCAGCGGCTCCACAAACCCGCCGTCCACCGCCCACCGTTCCGGCGGCTCCAACCGCCCTGACGGCAGAAGCGTAGCGGAACCCCAGCGGTCTTCACTGATCGTGTACAGATCAATCCCGGGAGCGCGCAGGAGCGGCACCGCCACGGTATCGGCGGTGAGAAACGTAACGCTCTTGGGGGACTCCCCGGTGGGCGCCTCGGCGACAAGCTCCAGCGGACCGCGTTCCGGGAGCAGGCGCTCTTCCACCGAGATCGCTCCCTCGGCGGTGCCGCGGCGCGCCGTCACCAGGTGGATGCGCCCGGTCCGGTATCCCGGAGCGGAGAGTTCCAGAACCGCGCCCTCCGGTACGTTCCGATACACCCGCCAGCCGCCGTCGGCGGGCTCTCCCGCAAGAACGCGCCGCGGGCCGTCGCCGGACAGGAGCATCGCAACGCGGGCATCCGGGGGAAACGAACGCAGGCGCAGGACCGGCTCGTCTGCCGCAACAAACGGGTGGACAGGGAGCAGCGCAAAGATCGCCACCGCGGCAACGGCGAGAAAGCGGGAACTTTGAACAATTCGTGGTAGCGTCACCATTGCCTTCGCGTCTATGATAGAGAAATGACACACTATCCCGAAGAATTTGTAAAGAAGATCCCCAAGACCGATCTCCACGTCCATCTCGACGGAAGTCTCCGGGAGCGAACGCTGATCGACATCGCCAAAGAAGAGAAGATCGATCTTCCCTCGTATACGGTGGAGGGCCTCAACGAGATCGTCTTCAAGCCGTCCTACGCCAGTCTCGACGAATATCTGCGCGGTTTTGGCCTGACCAACAAAGTGATGCAGCGGGTGGAACACCTTGACCAGATCGCCTATGAACTGGCGACGGACAACTTTGCCGAGGGCGTGCGCCACCTGGAGGTGCGCTTTGCACCGCAGCTCCACATGAGCGAGGAGCTGTCGTTTTCACAGGTGATGCATGCGGTGGACGCCGGCCTGCGCCGCGCCCGCACCGACATCAACGCCGCAATCCCCGCCGACGAACCGGAGTTCGATTACGGGATCATCGTTATCGCGATGCGCTTTTTTGCGCCGAATTTCTCCCGTTATTACCGCTCCCTCTCGGCGGTCCACAGCTATTCCGATTCAAACGAAATCATCCAGATGGCGTCCAGCGAACTCGCGCGCGCCACGGTAAAACTCCGGAACGAAAGCGACGTACAAGTGGTGGCGTTTGACCTCGCCGGCAGTGAGTACGGATATCCCGCCGGGGACCACGCGGAGGCGTTTGCCTACGTTCACAAGCACTTTCTGAAAAAGACGGTACACGCCGGCGAGGCGTACGGACCGGAGTCCATCTTTCAGGCGATCACCAAGTTACACGCCGACCGGATCGGCCACGGGATGCGCCTGTTCGATCCGTCGCACATTCGCGACGAGGCGATTACCGACCACGATCGGTACATTCAACAACTGGTCAACTACATCGCCGATCACCGCACCACCATTGAGGTGTGCCTGACCAGCAACCTCCAGACCGCCCCGGACCTCACCACCATATCGGATCACTCTTTGGGCAAGATGCTGGAGAACAAACTGTCGGTCTCATTCTGTACCGACAACCGGCTGGTTTCGCACACGACGGTGACCGATGAGATCAATCTGGCGGTCAACAATTTTCGGATCACCCCGGCGCAGCTGCGCAATATCGTCATTTACGGCTTCAAGCGCTCGTTTTCCTACAAGCGCTATCCGGAGAAACGCGAGTACGTGCGCAAGGTCATCAATTATTACGAGAAGCTGGAGCGGGAGTTCGAACTATCGACCTGACCAGGCGCACACCGATGCTGTAACTGGTGGACGCGGGGCTGAACGTACCGCGGCTGGTGCGGCGGACCGCGTTTTCCGGGGTGTTCCAGGCGCTGCCGCGGAGCACCTTCAGCTCACGGCCGTACACGTCCAGCACCGGTTCGTCGGGACCGCGAAACAGCTCATCCGCCGGGCGGTCCACGGTCGCTGCGCGGGCGTACCATTGCGGATCGTACCAGTCGGCGGTCCACTCCCAGACGTTCCCCAGCAGATCGGCGATACCGATCCCGTTCATGTCTCCCGCAGCACCGACCGGTGCGGTTGGTCCGCCCGCCCGGGTGAACGGCGGATTCACATCCTCCCAGCGGTCGCCGCTGCGCTGGTAGTTGATACCGCGCATGTCCACCGCTGACAGCGGGCGGTTCTCGGCTACAAGTTGTAGTTGTGCGTTGCTGTCGGTAAGCCCGGCGGCGTCGGCGGTCTGGTCGCCGTTGCCGGTCCGGCCGGCACCCGCTGTCTGGTCGGCCACGATGGCTCCCTCGCTCGGCGAAATCGGCCGCAGTGGTTCCCGAAGCGCCGCCGCAAACGCCCACTCCGCCTCGGTGGGGATCCGGTAGCCGTCCCGCTCGGGACGCGCCGTGACACCGGTCGGTCCGAACTCGTAGACCGCGTCGCGCGCCGCAAGGAGTGAGAGCTCATTTGCCAGCGCGACCGCCCCGTACCAGCTGACGCCCACCGCCGGATGCGAGCGGTACCCCGGCGCCGGCGTAAGATCAGTATCGTCGAGAGTGATCGTAAACTGGCGGCCGAAATCGAGGGCGTCGACACCCAACAGGGGCAAACCGGTCTCCGGATCAGTCACAAACCGATTATCGTTTTCATCGGTGGCGATCACGGCACGCCCACCGGCGATCGCCGCAGTGAATACCGCCGCGACCGCCTCCGCGGTCACCTCAAAGCGCGTCATCTCGTAGGGAATCGGGACGGGGACGGTCACCGGCGGCGTCTCGTCCTCGTCTGCTTCGTTCGTTTCCCGTGCATCCGCACCGAGAACAACCGCGTGCATCGCACTCGAAGCAACCTGCGGGGAAAGCACCGTTTGCATCGTCGGCATAAGCGGCCGGTAGGCGAACTGGAACCATTCGGACCAGCCGGTGCGGTTCCCCAGCCCGTTTTCCCCGCGCACGCGCCACGCGATGGGGAGGCCAACACCGCCGTCGGGGCCACCGTCCGGGCCACCGTCGGGGCTACCGAACAGTTCAGCTATCTGCGTTGTCCCGAGGCGCAGGCGCGACTCCAGCGCCTCCAGGGAGAGGCGCGTCGCCGACGGCGGGTCGGG
>JAQIBO010000208.1 GCA_027859055.1 Spirochaeta sp. | reverse complement strand
CGGATATCCTCCGCGATCAGGGAGCTGACCGGACGATTCTGCTGGACGTCTCAGGAGACGAAGCGCGCGACCTTGTCCGGAATCGGGAGACGTATTCGCGGGTGCCTCCGGGAAGCGCGCCGTCGTTCTTCTCGCACGTGGCGCGGGGGCTTTCCCGGCGGGAACGGTGGCCGGGCATCGGAGAGACGCTCCTCACATCCTTTGTGGTGGGCAGCGAGCGTCACGCCCGGGAGGCGGCCGCGGCTGCTGACTGCGCGCTGCGGATCCCGACCGGGTCGTTTCCGATGTTGCGGTTCAACAATCTGGACGCCCTGGTACGTCTGGGATACGACGCCACGAGCGCGAAGACGGCGGAGTGGCGCTCGGCGCTTCGGTAGCGCCCGGGCGGGGAAACGAATCGCCGGAATTTGTTGACAAGGATCGATGGTTTGTTCTTTCGTTTTACCGCTGCAGCAATCCCACAGCACCCCACGGACCGTCATGAGTCATGGTCAAATCCAGATCGTTTCGGACAGCGCCGTCGTGAAACACCGGAGGGCCCAATCGCCCGTTAGCCAGGAGATCGCGAACGATTCGCAGCGTGGATATCGTCAGCCTCTCGCTGGAGCAGACGGAAAGCAATTGGAGCGCGATATGCCGTACCGCCACCGACGCACGGTTGATTGGGATTGTGGTCATTTCCCTGATCACCGATTCCCAGTGGTCACCAAACGACGGTGCCGTCCTCAGTGGGCCCAGGGCCAGAGCGTGTACGAATTCCGCGTGGTACTCCCAGAGAATCTCGTATACCTGATCGCGGACGTGAGCGATACCGTAGCCCAGGGGACGAACGACGATGTCGGTGTCTGAACGGTGTGCGAGTGGCCACGCGGACGTGTGGACCGACGGCGATGGAAGAAGTTCGATGCGGAACGACCGAGGGGAGAAGGCAAGCCCGGGGATCGCTTTCACTGCTGCTTTGAAGGCCGCCTCCTTTGCGGCCCAAAGTGCCCATAGCGCCCGGACACGCGGCAGCGGCCGTGTGAATGGTGGCTGAAGCGTCGCCGGCCGGTCCAGAATCGGATGTTCCCGTTCGTGGAGGACGCGATCGATGAACCGCGCGGTTCGGTGCGAGAGCGTCTCCTTTTCGCGAGCGGCCGCGCCGCTCCAGTGCACCAGATCGTTTCCGAGAAACATCGATTGTTACTGCAACGCCCGAAAGCCGGTCTTCAGCCGATGCCCGCCAGCGAAGAACGCCTGCTCCATATCCGCCAAGGTGTGGACGATCTGCCGGGAAATGTCCCGCTGGGCGCGAAGACCGCGGCTATCACTTGTCGGCTCCAGTACCTGGTAGTCAAGGTAAAACGTCTCGCCTTTGCGAGGTATCGTACTGTACGTTTTTTGTCCTAATCCGCGAAGGTACACGCAAAGGATGCGGGGCTGCGCACCAAGGCGTTTTAGGTCATCGACGATTTTTCCCGTACCGTAGGCAAAATCCTTGGTTTCGACGCGGCCGTGGCGGCTGCGCGTTCCCTCGGGAAAGATCATCAGGCTCTGGCCGCTTAACAGCAGCGTCCGCAGCTTGGCGAGAAACTTCGCCGTCTGGTCCTTTGGCGCCTGACGCACGACGGCGATGCATTTTCCCAGATACGCGATGAAACGCAGGACAGGGACGTGGGCGTAATTGGTCTTTTCCGGCGTGTTCCAAGGAAAGAAGCGGGCGTCCCAGAACGCCTGCCACCACGGTGCGATCGCCCACATGAGGATCACCGAGTCGATCATAGTCAGGTGGTTGGGGCAGATCAGTAGCGGTCGCTTGTCTCGCCCCAATTTTTCCCGTATTCCCCGGCGTACCTGCGGAAGGTCCGGTATGCGGTACGACAATACGTACCGCAACAACAGGATGTACATCGGATAGAACAACGGTTGCACCAACCGGGAGAGGAACGCTTGCGTCCCAAGCCCAAGCCAGGTGAGGCCGCCGATCCGTCGTGTGACGTTCACCCCTTGATCTCGAGGATTTTGTCGACCGCATCTCCGAGCGTCTGGATTTCGTCGGCGGCATCATCGTCGATCTCGATTTCGAATTTGTCTTCAAAATCGAGAATGATATCCACAAGCCGTGCTGAATTCACCTTGAGATCGGTGAGGATGTTTGTCTGCTCATTGGCGTTTTCCAACGCCTCCTTGTTGACCGCGAAGGGGCTGATGATATTCATCACCTCTTCAAATATCTGTTCTCGTGCCATGTGTTCTCTCCTCGGAAAATTAATTATTATCGCCGCCGTTACATGCGACGCTCGGCCATGCCGTTGTTCATGTTATTCATCAACGATGCGAAAGATCACGCAAGCGTTAACATCGCCAAATCCAAAACTGGCCTTGGCCAGCGTCTTCGCGTTGCTCTCCCGCGTCTCCCGGACGATCCGGGTACTGAATTTCTCCAGATCGGGGTGCAGATCTTCACAGTTCACCGATCCGTGGATAAAACCGCGATCCAACTGCAGAATCGACGCCACGCATTCGATGCCCCCCGCCGCCCCGAGAGCGTGTCCCACAAGCGACTTGGTACCGTTGAGTAAGGGAATCGTCTCCGGCTCGAGCTCAAGAGCGGCCCGCCAGTTTTCCACTTCCAGGGGATCCGCCATCGTTCCGGTGAGATGGCCGTTGACTACCTCGATCTCTTCCGGGGTAACCTCGGCGTCGCCGATCGCCGCGCGAATACAGCGGCGAACACCCTCCGGGTTCGGGGCGGTCATGCTCCCTGTGCCGCGCTGGCCCCCGCTGTTGATATGTCCGCCGAGGACCTCGGCGTAGATGTGCGCACCCCGCTCCCGGGCGCTTTCAAGCGACTCCAGCATGAGCACTCCCGCACCCGAACCGGGTACAAACCCTCCGGTGGAGGCGCTCATCGGGCGGGATGCGCGTTCCGGTTCTTCATTGTAGGCGCGGCTGAGCACGCGCATCGCGTCGAATCCGCCCCAGGTATAGGGGCTATAGCCCTCCGCGCCTCCGGCAAGCATCCGTTTGGCTCGGCCGGAACGGATGCGATCCGCCGCCACAATCAACGCTTCGGTTCCGGTGGAACAGGCGCTGGAGTTGGTGGTGACCTGGTTCCCCAGGCCCAGCAGTCCGCCGATCCGGGCGCTCACGGCACTGCTCATCGTCTGCTCAACCATCGTGCTTCCCAGGCGTTTGGTGCGGCCGGCGTTCACTCCGGGGACCACTTTGTCTCCAAGAGTATCAACGCCGCCCACGCCGGTTCCTACGATCGCGCCCATGTCCCAATCCACCACGCCGTCCTCCGGTGGATGTTCGGGAAGCCCGGCGTCCCGCAGGCAGTCTATCGCGGCGATACCGGCGTAGGTCATGGAGCTGTTCATCGCCATGAGCACGTCCGCTGAGAAGTACTCAGTCTTGATCTCGTCGATTCCCTGAGGAATTCCGCCTACCTGGCAGCCGAACTTGAGTTCCTGTAGCTCTTCCACAAATCGGATTCCGGTGCGCCCCGTTCGCAGCGCGTGTTCAAACTCTTCCAGTCCGTGTCCGTTGGGCGCAACGACGCCCATCCCGGTGATTACCACGCGGTGCTCGGCGCCGGATCGCTGTCTGGTTGTATCAGTCCTGGCTGTCATCTCGGACTCCTATTCCCGAGGCGGTGGTCTGGGCTACCATCACCCCGTCCTGGTTAGTCATCGTCACCGTGGCCCGCAGCTTGCGCCGCCGCCAAAAGACCAGCTCGCCGTGGATGTCGACCGTTTCTCCCGGTAGCACGCTCCGGGTGAACTCCACTTCCGCGTCGGAGAAGAGTGTCAGCCAACCGTGCTGCTGTTCCGGAGGAAGGTCCCGGGTCACCAGGTAGATTCCCTGGCAGACCACGCCCACCTGGCACATCGATTCCAGGAGAATCACGCCCGGCGTGACCGGGTTTCCGGGGAAATGTCCCGGATAAAACACCTCGTCCGTGCGGAAGGTATAGCGGCCGTGGATGCTCTGCTCGTCCACGGCGATAATTTCGTCCACGAACCGGAACGGACGCTGCTGGGGAAGCCGCTCCAGAAGCTGAGCCGGTGTCAAAATCGTACTCATTTACATTTTCCCCCCGCGGGACTTGTCACTGGGATGTGGATAATCGGGGTACTGAATTCCCTGAAAGATTCCCACCTTGGCGTCGGTAATCAGGTAGATCACCTCATCATCCACCGAGACCTGGGCGCTTCCCAGGGCCACGGCACTGCCGGAGGCGGGAAGATCGGCGTAGCGGCGGATGTCCACCTCATAGCGGACCACCGAGTTGTGCGGTCGGATCTGTCCCTGAAACTCGACTTCCTTGACCCCCAGGGCGCGGCCGTAGCCCTTGGCTCCACGGAGGCCGGCGTACAGACCGATCAGCTGCCACACCGCATCCACTCCCAGGCATCCCGGCTGCACCGGATCGTTGCGGAAATGGCATTGAAAAAACCACGCGTCGAGGAGTACATCCTGCTCCGCCACGATCCGTCCCCGATTGCCTCTATGGCTGACCTCGGTAATCCGATCAAACATAAGCATCGGTGGTGCCGGCAGGCGAGCGAGGCCTTCCCCCGGCGGGTCTTCCACCAGCGTTCCCCAGGCGATCGCGAGGAGTTCATCCTTTGAGAACGATTCCCGGCGCAGATATTCCGTGTACGTCACGCTTGTGTTACCTCGAGCGTTACCGCTCCCCAGGTGAGTCCCGCTCCCACCACCGCCAGGAGGATTTGATCCCCACCTTGAAAGCGATCCCAGTTCTGGGAGAGCACCGACGGTGCCCCGGCGGCGCCGCAGTTGCCGTAATCATGCACGTTGTAAAGGTGACGCTCCGGATCGATCCCGGCGCGAGTTACCACCGATTCCAGCATCAGCAGGTTCGCCTGGTGGCCCACAAACCAAAAATCGTCCCCGGTCAGAGTAGTTCGCAAATCTTTGACACATTCACCGGTCTTGCGGATCGCGAATCCCTGTACCGCAGGGCCGTTCTGGTCGAAATAGCCGCCGGTCGGAATGATCACTTTTTGCCAGTTGGCAGGATCGGATCGAAGGAGCGAAGTACCAACGCGCAAACGACCCGGGTGACGGGGTGAGATCACCGCGGCGGCGGTGCCGTCACCCCAGAGCACTGCGGTGTTCCGGTCGGTGTAATCAACCGTGCGGGTCGTGTTTTCCACGTTTACGGTCAGGACGTAGTCCGGTAGCGCGGCGGTTTGCATGCCTGCCAGGAAGTGCAGGTGCGCCGCAAAGCTGGAACATGCAGAGGCAATATCAAAGCACGGTGCGCTAATTCCCAGCTCGGCGGCGATCGTGCACGCTTCCGCCGGTGTCGTATGCTGCGGCGAGCATCCGCCGGCGATAACCATTCCGATCGCGTGCGGCTCAATTCCGGCGCGCTCCAGCGCCATCCGCGCGGCCCGCGCACCGCTTACGGCGTTGCTGTAGAGCGCCACCTGCTGTGCCTCCCGAAGGTCCCGGTTGCGGGTGTCCCGGATGTAGTCCAAGGGAAGTACAGTCCTCCGCGTTCGGATTCCCACCCGTTCGAGAATCCAGGAGTCGGAGGTGCCGATATCGAGCTCTTCGAGAAAGGGATTATCGATCACGTTTTCCGGGTGGAAGTGGCCCAGTCCCAGAAGGTTGAGTCCGCCCTGTCCGGCGGCGCGCGCCGGAGTGGCGCCTTCGGAAGTGGCTCGGTCAGGATGCGGCAACGTGTTCACCCCCATCCGCGCGGATGAGGCTTCCATTGATCCAGGCTGCTTCATCGCGACTTAACAAGTAAATCACGTTGGCCACGTCTTCCGGCGTGGTGAGCCGGCCGAAGGGGTTACGGGAGCGAGCGGTTGCTTTCATCGACGCACTTCCGGGAATCGCTCGGAGCGCCGGGGTGTCGGTAACACCGGCCTGGACGATGTTGGAGCGTATTCCGTAGGGCGCGTACTCCACTGCAATTGAGCGCGATACCGATTCCAGCGCCGTCTTCGCCGCCGAGACTGCCGCGTACCCCCGCCAGGCGATGTCGTTTCCCTCGCTGGTGAGTCCGAACACCCGGGCATCCTCGGCAAACAGGCCACGTCCGAAGATCGCCTGTACCCAGGAGAGCATGCTGGTTCCCATGCTGTAGATCGTCCGCTCCATGTCCTCATCCTCTATGAGCGTATCTCCGTACACCGGTGGTACCAGAGGAGAGAGGGCGTCGAATCCTTCCAGAAGGAGGCGTTCCGCCACTTCCCGCAGGCGATCACTGGTGGTATCGAGCTCACCGGCGAGTCGTTCCATCAGCTCTTCCGTACGTCGGGAAAAATCATCGGGAATGGGAGCGATCGGTTTCAGGTTGCCGAAGGCAATTGAGTGAAGCATCACCCGGATCGGCCGGTGAGCTCCCGGATTTCGCGCTGCTTCGGCGATCGCGTCCAGAGTGGTCGTGATACCCTCCGGGGTGAGCGCATCGAGGTTGAGCGCCTGAAAGTGCGCCTTCGGTTGCAGGTTACCGCGGATTATATCGAACTCCCGTTCGATCCGCTTCATCGCACCTCGACGATCGCGGTGGACAAGACAAATGGAAAGTCCCGCCGCAGCGAGTCGTTTTGCCGTGGCAAGCCCAAATCCGCTGGAACCGCCGAGAATGAGTGCCCATTGTGCAGCAGAAAAGACGACCTCTTTCATAGGAGTACCATTTCGATCATGATTTTAGAGCATGCCAGCTTTCACGAAGAGAGGCAACACGATTCGTTTTTTTGCTCCGCCCGACGTTGAATTTCTTGCCTGAGAGATTTTCCGGGTCTACAATAATTGGGGGTAAACCAATTATGAAAAATAGTCGTAAAAAAGTTCTATTGATTATCGCGATTGTCATGATTTTCGTGTTCGCCGGGTGCGCGACTCCCGGTTCTCCGGAAACACCCGGAGGCGTTGTTCAAGGGCAGGAATCTGCCGCGGATACCGCCGGTCCTGTCGGACCAGTCACCACTCAGCGGGAAGAGGGGCCGCCACAGCTTGAGATCGATTATTCCGGATATCAGCGGGACGGTGGTGCTTTGTTGGACATACATACCGTTCGAATAACGATCTTTTCGCGAAACAGCGGTCGTGTTGTGTATGAAGACGAATGGCGCGATTCGGGGTGGCACAGTGGCCAGGGAAACCAGGAGACACCCGATACAGTATGGGATTTGCCGGACGTTCCGGATGAACTCCTGGAGGTAAAACTGGAAATCGGCAGCAACCATTCCTTTGTCGGGCTGGACTGGTTTGACTCCTTTCTTACCTTTGGTCCGGTGGAATGGGATCTCTCTGCCGGGGAAAACGCGCTCATTGTGACGCCGTATCCATGGACGGAGACGGGAGCGCTGACGCTACGGGCAGTCAACGAGTCCGGCATCGGGAACCTGAATCATGGTCTCGGGGTATTCCTGGAAAACGAAGAGGGGACCGCCAACTATCACTTTCATTTGCAACCGGGAGGGGAGTATCTCCGCTACGAGGGACACGCGGACAGCATTAAAGCCGGCACCTATCAGGTCACCGTTATGGCCTCGAAAGACGATGGCTGGCCGTATTATGGAAACGCCGTCTGGGAGGGCCCGATAACGGTGAGTAGTGGAAGCGAGGCATACGTCTCCGGAGTACTCGCAGAGAAGATTGCTCCGTGGGACCTGAATATCGGGCTTGCCGATTTCGGGTTGCAGAACGAAAGCACCGTCTACGAGACCTCCTTTGACGCGCTCGATCCACAGATGGAAGGGCCGCACACGTACGAACAGGAAGAACCGCGCGCCCGCCTTGAAAACGGAACACTGGTCGTGTCGGGGGATGGAAACCTGAGCGGTGGAATGAATTTTAATGTACAAACCGGTGCGAATAGTGTCATCCGGGTTCGTGCGCGAATGCCGGAAGGCGGTGCGTTTTTTACCAATCTTCGGCGATGGGGAAGCAGCCGCGTGGCGGTTATTTTCGCAACTGAAAGTGAGGAAGAAGCGCCCAGTATTTCGACGTTTTCCACCACGAAAGACCGGACTTTGGCAGGATCTCACTCGAACGCCTACATACCGGAACTGAACAGCGACCAATGGTACGACTACACGCTGATAGATACCGGGGACGAGTTGTTCATCTTCATTGACGATCAGTACACCCTCGCGTTCCCCGTTGCCAACGAATTGCCGGCGAGCGGGCACCTTGGGCTCGAATGGCACCGCCCCTGCAGCTTTGACTCGCTTGCGGTGTCCGTTGCGGATGACGTGTTCGTTCCGGCTTCCATCGCAAACGGTCGATAAACGGGATTCCCGGGACGGGCAATTCCCTTCCGGGCACGTTGAACGGATGCGGCGGCGCCTGGACGATGAACTGCCGGGGATTGTGCGCGCGGGACTGCTGGTAGGGTGTAGTTCCCCCCGGGGCGATTCGGGCCAATGTGCCGTTTCTCGGACATCTGGTGATGGATTGCGATGTAATGCTACACTACTACTTGGATGATGGATAAATCGGTGGAGCGCATCGGGCGTAAAGACAAGAAACAAGAATACCGGCGAATTGACCCTCATCGGGCGCTGAACGAGATATGGCCACTTTCGGTACAACTCTTCGTACTGTCGGGAAAATACGATGTTCAATCAAGATTACAACGATCTGTTGAGACTATTATCCGACCATAACGTGAATTACGTGATCGTCGGGGCGTACGCGATGGCTGCCCACGGCTACGTGCGCGCCACCGGCGACATAGATATCTTTGTGGAGCCGACACCGGAAAACGCGGTAGCCGTCTTCGCGTCGCTCCTCGCGTTTGGGGCTCCCCTCTCCGGGGTGATGGAGGAAGACTTCAGGACACCCGGTACCGTATACCAGATTGGCGTACCTCCCAACCGAATCGACATCCTCACCGATATTGACGGCCTGACCTTCGACGAAGCAGGCAGTTTCAACGTGGAAATCGACGGCCTGACCGTACCCTTTCTCGATCTTGAATCGCTGAAACGAAACAAAGCCTCAACCGGCCGTACGAAAGACAAGCTTGATCTCGAATTACTCAAAGAGTTTGATGAATCGGAACGATAACCAATAGAATGACTCCCGTATCAAGGCGTACAAGGTAGCTATCCGGTCTTCCATCCCTTTCTTGAAGGTCACGGCAGTCCGGCAAGCAAGGACTACCGCCCCCCCTGCATGACGGCGCTCGTGGCGTGGCGCAGGTTAGTCACCGCGTCGACGCCGAGCGATACGCCGGTGTGACGGTCAAAATGTTCGGACATTAAAAAAATATGTTGAAACATTTACAGGTGCCGTTTACACTGTTTTCATGAACGAAGTACAGATCTCCCAGATTGACGGTGTTCGGTACTACACCATTTCCAACTACGATCGGATGGCGCCGTTTTTTATGTCCCTCGTGAGCAGTTCCGACCATTGGTTGTTTCTGTCGAGCACGGGCGGGATCACGGCGGGACGTAAAAATGCAGACAACGCCCTCTTTCCGTATTACACGGACGACAAGATACATGATTCCCACGCACATACGGGACCGGTAACTCTTTTGTCGGTCACGTCTCACGATACGGTGCATTTCTGGCAACCGTTTGCGACGCACGTGTTTCCCTGTTCCGATTCCATCGTGCGGTCGCTACATAAAAGCGTGTGGGGAAATGCCGTCATATTTGAGGAACAGAATCGTTCTCTGGGACTCACCTTTTCGTATCGGTGGTCGTTCAGCAGCCGATTCGGCATCGTCCGGAGTGCGCGCCTCCGCAACGATAGGTCGGAACCGGTATCGATTGAAATCGTCGACGGGTTGCGCAATGTTCTTCCCGCCGGCACCGACCGGATAACCCAGGAACGTCTCAGTACATTACTGGACGGATACAAACGGTCTGAATTCATCGAGAACACGAAACTTGGCATCTACGCGTTGAGTTCGATCATTACCGACCGCGCGGAGCCTAGTGAGTCTCTTCTCGCAAACACCGTTTGGAGTCTCGGTTTTCCGGAGGCGACCGTCTCCATCGACCCGAACGTTCTCACCTCGTTCCCGCCGTCGCGAGCCGGCGAGTCTCCCACGGAGGTGCGGGGGCGCCGAGGCGCGTATGTCCACCACGCAACGTTCGTACTTGAAAATGAGAAAAAATGGTGTGTTGTGGCGGACGTCGGGATGAACAGCGCCGCGGTTGCCAACCTGCAGTCCTACCTTGCGACACACCCGGTAGAAAAAATTGACAGCGATTTGGCCGAAGAGATGGCCGTTGACACAGACAGACTGCGCCGCTTTGTTGCCACATCCGACGGTCTCCAGGTATCCGGCGACGAACGCCTCGCCGGGCGGCACTACACAAACACGTTATTCAACATCATGCGAGGCGGTGTGTTTGCCGATGGGTATTCCGTTTCACGAAACGAGTTTCTCCGCTTCTGCCGAAGATGGAACGGTCCGGTCTGTGATCGTTTTCAACGTGTCGTTCAGGACCTGCCGGAGCACATCACCTACGAGGATCTGCGGCAAGTCGCGGATCGAGTTCGCGCGACCGGTGAACCGGAAAGCCGGAACTTCGAGCGAATCGTTGCGGAGTTTCTGCCGCTGAGTTTCAGCCGTCGCCATGGCGACCCGAGCCGACCCTGGAACCGTTTCTCCATCGACCTGTTCTCTCCGGATGGTACGCCGATGATCGCGTACCAGGGAAACTGGCGGGACATCTTTCAGAACTGGGAGGCTCTGGCGCATTCTTTCCCATTGTACCTCGAGGGCATGATTTCGCGTTTCGTGAACGCCACTACCGCCGATGGGTATAACCCATACCGTATCTCGCAAGACGGCATCGATTGGGAAGTGTTTGATCCGGACGACCCGTGGTCAAACATCGGATATTGGAACGATCACCAGATTGTCTATCTTTATCGACTCATGAAACTCCTGAACGACCACCTCCCGGAGGTGTTGCCCGCGTTGTTGGAGGAACAGAAGTACGTTTTCGCGGACGTGCCGTACCGCATCAAATCGTTTGCGGCGATCATCGAAGACCCCCGCGAAACGATCGATTTTGACGACGAGCGGGAAGCGGTGATCGACGCCCGGGTTGCGAGCATTGGTGCCGATGGAAAACTCCTCCACAATGGAGACGAGATCGTCCACGTTTCGTTGCTGGAAAAAGTGCTCATCCTTGTGCTGACAAAGATCGGTAATCTGGTGCCCGGCGGGGGTATCTGGATGAATACCCAGCGCCCGGAGTGGAACGATGCAAATAACGCGCTGGTCGGGTGGGGGGTGTCGATCGTTACGGTGGCGCACCTCCGACGTTTCCTGGTGTTTCTTTTGGATGAGATTTTGCCCGATTCCGATCAGGCGGTCGAACTTTCGGAACCGGTTGCGCGTTTCTTTGACGCGATTTCCGGTGTACTGGCGAGCTACGAGAGTCGGGACGCCGCTACCGACCCGGCCGTACGATACGCGAAGGTCATGGAACTTGGCGCCGTAGCGGACTCCTATCGTCGCTCCGTGTATTCCGGCGAGATCGGGCGAGGCGAAAAGACGATCACGTTGAAAGAAATCCGCAACTTCCTGTCGGCGGCAACGCGGTGTCTTGATCGGTCGATTGAGACGGCGCGCCGTCCCGATGGCTTGTACCATTCGTATAACCTGATGCATTTGCACAATTCAAAAATAGAGATCGTCCGACTACCGCTCATGCTGGAGGGACAGGTGGCGGTCCTCTCTGCCGGAATGCTCAGCTCGACCGATTCCGCCGCAGTGGTTGATGCGCTATCTGAAAGTGCGCTCTATCGGCCTGATCAGAACAGCTTCACCCTGTACCCCGACAAATCTCTTCCGCGGTTCATGAACAAGAACGCAATACCCAGCGATTCACCGGAAACAGATGCCGTGCTTCAGCGGGTTGCGTCGACGACCGGAGATCAGATCGTCCAGAAAGACACCAACGGTGCGTACCATTTCCACGCGGATTTCGCAATGCGTCGGTATTGCAAGCCAGACTGGATGAGTTGGGCGTCGGCCCGGATGATCGGGCGGGCTTGTTGAAAGCGTACGAGGAACTGTTCCACCACCGTTCGTTTACCGGTCGGTCGGGAACGTTCTTCAAATATGAGGGACTCGGTTCCATCTATTGGCACATGGTCTCAAAACTCCTGCTGTCAATCGCGGAACAGCACCAGACCGAGCCGCATTCCCGGTTGGCGGAGTTGTTCCGTCACGTGCGTGATGGTATCGGTATACACAAAACCGCTGACGCCTACGGCGCGTTTCCAACCGATCCGTACTCCCACACTCCCAGTTTTGCCGGGGCGCAGCAGCCCGGCATGACGGGGCAGGTAAAAGAGGACATCATAAGCCGGTTTGTAGAATTAGGTGTCGTTGTCACCGCTGGACGCATCTCATTTGCCCCGCGCCTTCTCAAGGAGGAAGAGTTTCTACAGACTCCGACGCGATTCACCTACCTCGCAAATACGGGCGTGTGGGAGCACGTCGAGGTACCGGCCCGTTCCCTGGCATTTACGTACTGCGGCGTGCCAGTGGTGTATACACTGGCAGACGACGGACCTGGGGCGGGGGAGGTGTACTCCGACGACGGAACGGTTGAACGCCTCGAATGGACTGAGGGCATAACGCTGTCTCAGGATCAAACCCGCCAAATGTTCAGTCGATCAGTACATTTAAAAAGCCTTTTAGTCGAAATACCGGTGAAACGCTTGAAATGATTGAACATTTAGCTTGACGGGTGCGCTTGCCGGCCTCATAATGGGGAAAAAGTACCGCAAATGTTGGTACAAAAACTCGAAGGAGGCCGTCAATGGTCAAAAAAACGATCGCAATAGTACTCGTCACGCTTCTCGCGATGACGACGTTTTTCAGTTGTTCCGGTCAGGGGGATGAGACCGCTGCCGCGGATATTCCTGCGTACGATCCCGAGAAGGAATACACGGTAAGTATCGGGGCTTACGGCGATTTGGAACGTGCCTATATGGCGGTCATGGAAACAGATGACTTTAAGCGGACGTTTCCAAATGTGACGGTCGAGTTTCAGACAGCTGATTTTGGCGGCCACCATTCGCGGCTCACAACCGTCATCGCCGCCGGCGAAGCAACCAACGATATCGAGGCACTTGAGGTCGGCTACATAGCCAAGTTTGTTGAAGGCGGTGGGCTGACTGATTTGAGTGCCGAACCGTTCAACGGGTTTGAGGTAGGGGACGAGATCGTCGAATTTGCGATGTCCAATGCAACAACCGAAGAGGGTGCTCTCGTCGCTATGCCGGTTGATATTGCGCCGGCTGTTCTGTTTTACCGGCAAAGCCTGGTTGACGAAGCGGGTATCTCCCTTGAAAACCTCGCATCCTGGGATGAGTTCATCGAAAAGGGCAAAGAGCTGACTGTCGACCGTGACGGTGATGGGACGATCGACCAATACGCGATACCCAACGCAAATGAAGTGGCGATGACGCCCCTCAACGGCGGCAAGGGCGGCTGGTTTGACGAAGACGACAGGCCGCTGCAACCCAAGGAGAAGTTTATCACCGCGCTCAACGTCGTCAGGCGCATCCGGGAAGCGGGGATCGATGGTGATCTGACGGCATGGACTGGTCCCTGGACGCAGTCCTTTGCGGATGGAACGGTTGCCGCCACGGTCAATGGTGCCTGGTTTGGTGGTGCCCTCAAGACGTGGATCGCAACCGATCTTGCCGGTGATTGGCGGGCCACGCGGCTTCCCGGGAATACGCTGGCTGCGTTGGGCGGGACATATCTCACAATCCCCGAAAACGTTTCTGATGAGCAAAAAGCGGTTGCCTGGGAGGTCATTACCTACCTCACCACGAACGGCAACGCCCAAATAACCACTTTTGAGACGATCGACGCGTATCCGGCGCTTACCGCGGTGTACGACGATCCGATCATGGATGAGCCGGTCGACTATTTTGGTGGTCAGAAAGTGCGACAACTGTACGCGGAAATCGCTCGGGACATTCCGAACGCGGCGGTAAGCGAGTACGACGCGGCGGTTCTTTCGATTTTCAGTAACGCAATTACCGACGTCCTGGTAAACGATGTGGGTACCGAGGACGCGTATCAGAACGCGGTGAACAGCGTTCTGGCGATCGCCGACTGATCGTTCTGTCCGTCTCCGGCCGGTAGGCCGATATTCAGGCGGAGTCCGCGGTGCGGGCTCCGTCCCTATTCAATGGGAGGTGGCGATGAAAGCCAAAAAACCGCTCCTTTACGGAGTACTTCTCCTCTTTGTATTCATTTTCGCGTTTCCGTTTTATTACATGTTCGTTCTCGCAACCGTGCCGGGAACGCAGATATTCCGGAATCCACCGCACATCTTTTTCAAGACGGCGTTTACGGACAACATAGGAGCTCTGTTCCAGGATCTTCCGTTTGCCGTTAACTTCATGAACAGCGTTGGTATCGCTCTTCTGTCCACGGTTACCGTCATCTTTTTCTGCACGATGGGCGGGTTCGCCCTCGCCAAGTACTACTTCAAAGGAAAGAAGGCGATCTTCATCCTGATGCTGAGCACGATGGCGATACCGCCGTTTCTCAACATTATTCCTTTCTTCCGGATGATGGTCTTTTTCGGCTGGTACGGAACGTGGCTGCCGCTCATCGTTCCCGGGATGGCCAACGCGTTTGGAATTATCCTGATGGCTCAATTCATGAGCAGTTCTATTCCGGACGCCCTCATGGACGCCGCGCGTATCGACGGGCTGACGGAGTTCGGCATTCTGATCCGGATCGCGTTTCCCCTTTCCAGAAGCGGTATTGCGGTACTGGGAATTATGACGTTTATCAACAGCTGGAACAACTTCCTCGGCGCTCTGGTGATGTTGCCAAACGTCGACTCGACAACGTTACCGGTGGCGCTGTCAAAGCTGTTTATGCAG
>JAQIBO010000137.1 GCA_027859055.1 Spirochaeta sp. | reverse complement strand
ACACCACGATCCTCCACGTCGAGGCGGCTCTTGCGTTTGACGCGTAACGAGCCAGGGCTACGGCGCAATTAGCGGCGGATTTTGCCGTCTTATGCGGATTTTACCGGAAAATCCGCATGATATTGCGGATTTGTTCAACTTGCACTATCCTCCAGGGTGTGTACCTCGAACGAATCCTTGAATTGGAGAACGTTCCCAAGTCATATTTTCTCTTTGGTCCTCGTCAGACGGGCAAGACAAGCCTGTTGCGGTCGAAGTTTCCCGACGTACGGTGGTACGATCTTCTGGAAACGGGTACGTTTTTCCGGCTGAGTGCGCGCCCTCGGATTCTTCGTGACGAGCTCCTGGCCGATGGCGGTATTCACGGGCCCACCACCGTTCCCGTCGTTGTCGATGAGATTCAGAAACTCCCCGTACTCCTTGATGAGGTTCAATTATTGATTGATCGGTACGGGATTCGGTTTATTCTCACCGGTTCGAGCGCCCGGAAGCTGACTCGATCCGGTACTAATCTTCTTGGGGGACGTGCACGAGTTCGAAGATTGTTTCCTCTCGTTTCACGTGAAATCGGAGAATTTGATCTCGGGCGCGTGTTGAGATTTGGTTTCCTCCCGTCAATCTATTTCAGCGACGACCCCCGTGACGATCTTGAGTCGTACTGCGGCAGTTATCTGCAGCAGGAGATCCAGCAGGAGGGGATCGTTCGCCGTATCGATTCCTTTGCGCGATTCCTCAAGACTGCCGCCACGATGAACACCCAATTGATCAACTATGAAGCGATTGCCTCCGACTCCGCAGTGCCCGCGCGGACGGTACGCGAGTACTTTGCAGTGCTCGAGGACACGCTGATCGCCGAGGTGCTGAAACCGTATCGGTTCGGCACGAAACGAAAGGCGATCGCGACGGGGCGGCTCTATTTTTTTGATATCGGTGTAGCTCATGCGTTATGTGGCGCGTATCCCACGGGACCAGCAACGGAATCATGGGGAAGGGCGTTTGAGCATTTTATTTTTACCGAGCTCCGCGCGTGGCTGTCCTATATGCGGGACGCGCGCCCATTGACGTTTTGGCGTACTCGCGACGGGGTGGAGGTTGACTTCATCGTCGGAGACGACGTTGCGATCGAGGTAAAGGCGAATACGAATCCGGTGGAGCGCCATCTCCGCGGGCTCAAAGCGATCCGCGAAGAGGGGGCGTTTGGTAGCCGGATCCTGGTGTATCCAGGTGATGATTCCAGCCGAGTCAAGGAGATTGAAGGGATTCTCGTTCTCCCGGTCCGTGAGTTTCTGTCCCGGCTGTGGAACGGCGCGTGGTGACCCGTCCATAGACGTTCATCCGGCCGTGGCGGATGAACCCGAATAACGCGATGCCCCGTTTGCAGGCGATATCGACGGCCCCTGCGGTGGGGGCGGAGACGGAGGCGATTGTGGTGACGTTGACCGCTGCAAACCGCTCCACGATGTCCACGGTGATACGACACGAGAGGATGACGAAGCCCGGTACGGGGCGTCCTCCCGGTGCCAGGAGAAACGAACCCACCAACCGATCTATGGCGCTGTGGCGGGAGACGTCTTCAGCGACGATCTGCCCGTGTCCGCCGCTCACGTACATTACGGTGTGAACGCCCCCGGTTCGTTGCCGGAGGTCCGAGACCGTGTCCAGGGACCCGGCGGCGCGAAAGAGCTCTTCCACCGACGGCTGGAACCACCCGGCACCCGGTGCACTTCCGTCTGGTCCGTTGCGGATCACCGGGGGGGCACGAAAACATACGTCTTGTCCCGCCGCGCCGTTGACAGTGACCGTTATGCTTCCATCCTCCACTGAGACACGTCCGCGCCCGGGAAGGAGTCGGTAGCGGTGAAACAAGACGCCTGCGGCAAGGCGCTCCGGCTCAAAGGGTGACGCCGGCACCACCGCCTCTTCGCAGTCGTCGTAGCTGTTCGCGGCGTCCTGGTGGTCGATCGCCTCTCGACGAAACACCACCCCCGTCTCTTCCACAAGCTCGTCGGTGCGTTCTTCCCGCCGCCCGTCCTGGTACACCCGGATGATCGGCACCGTCCGCGTCGCGTTCACGCGCTCTTCCACGCCGGCGGGAGCGATTCGGTCGTATTGACGTTGTGGTACGGAGCGGAGTCGAACGCGAGGCGCCGCGCCGGGATCCCTTCCGCGGTAGGGGTCAGCTTGAACCGGCTTTCCTGATACGCCGTGCGCCACGCGGTCAGTGCTGCCGTACGGTACAGCCCGGGAAACGGTTGTATTCGGCCGGCGACCTGAAGCAGTACGGCTCCGTTCTCCGGTGCGCTGTGGCGCTCATCCCAGATGCGGCGGTAGAGATGGGGGAGGGTGGGGATAGTATCCGCACCGGCGATAAACACCCACTCCGCTTGGAGGTCGGCGGCGTAATCCCCAGCGGTGAGAATACCGCTGATCGGTGTCTCTTCGGCGTACCGGTCCGTGATGATGGTAACCCCGAACTCCGCATACGCCTGTGGGCGCTTTGTAACGATCACCGGTTCCGTCGGGAGGCCGATATACGCCTCCAGCGCGTGGCGGACCAGCGGCTTGCCGTTCCATTGGAGCAGCGCCTTGTCACCGGAGATGCGCCGCGTCCACCCCCTTGCCAGTATCACAGGTAGAACTGCCTCGGTAGTATCTACAATCGTGTTGCACCATCGTGAATAACTTGCGTTCTCCGCAGGACTTGTTTGTTTTGAACGGTTGGCATGATTCAAGTTCCCGACACACTGAGCATTTAGCGGCGGTTTTGCAACACGCTTGTGGATACCACTCACGTGTGATCCCCCGCAGGGGCAGCCGCGCGGTGTTGTACCGGGGGTGTGGCGCAGTCGGGTACTCCCCGGCCGGAGCGGGGGCGCTCGGGCGTGAGCGCCGGCGTCACCTGACACGCCGCGACCTTGAGCTCTGGAATCTTGGAGACCGGGTCCAGGGCGGCGTTGGTCAGGCGGTTTGCCGCGGACTCGCAGTAGTGGAACGGGATGAAGACCGTCCCCGGGGCGACGCGGTCGCTTGCCCGGGCGGGAACGGTGATCTCCCCGCGACGAGTAGTGACGCGCAGGTCTCCGCCGACGCGTCCCTCCAGCCGTGCAATGTCATCCGGATGGATCTCCGCGTAGGCGTCCGGCGCAAAACGGTTGAGCGCGCTGGAGCGGCGGGTCATTGTGCCGGTGTGATAGTGGTAGAGCATGCGCCCCGTGGAGAGGACAAAGGGATACTCCGACGAGGGCAGCTCTGCCGGGGGGATGTAGTCGACCGGGTGAAACAGACCGGCGCCGCGGGTGAACTTTGTTGTGTGCAATACCGGCGTTCCCGGATGATCCGCGTTTGGGACCGGCCAGTGGAGCTCCTCCGTTTCCAGGCGGGCGTGACTGATGCCCGCGTAACTCGGCGTAACCGTGGCGACCTCGTCCATGATCTGCGCCGCATCGGTGTAGCGCCCGGGAAGACCGAAGCGTCGACTGAGTTCACCGATGAGCTCCCAGTCCGGCCGGGCGTCTCCCGGCGGCGGCACCGCCTCCCGCAACAACTGAACGCTCCGACCGCTGTTGGTGAACGTGCCTTCCTTCTCCGCGAACGCCGCCGCCGGGAGCACCACATCCGCGTACGTCGCCGTCTGGGAGAGAAAGATATCCTGCACCACCAGGAACTCCAGGTTGGCAAGCGCCTCCTCCACGTGGGTGATATCCGGGTCTGAGAGGAGCGGGTTTTCCCCCATCACGTACATGCCGCGCACCTGTCCGTCCGCGGCGGCGTGCATCATCTCCACCACGCTTAAACCGACCTCGGCGGGGAGGAAGTCCACGCCCCACGCCGCGGCGATTTCCTCCCGGACCGTTGCATCGGTAACTTTGCGGTAGCCGGCGTAGACGTTGGGCAGACTGCCCATGTCGCACGCACCCTGGACGTTGTTCTGCCCGCGCAGGGGATTGACCCCGGTGCCGCGGCGGCCGATCTGCCCGGTAAGCATCGCCAGGTTTGCCAGGCTCAGGACGTTGTCGGTGCCGGTGGTGTGCTGGGTGATTCCCATCGCGTAGACGATCGCCGCGCGCTCTGCTCCGGCGTACATCCGCGCAGCGCGCCGGAGATCCTCCGCGGCGATGCCGGTGATCTCCTCCACCCGATCCGGTGTGTAGCCTGCCACGACGGCCTGGAACTCCGCAAAACCGTCAGTTCGGTTTTCAATAAACGATTGATCGGCCAGGCCCTCGGTGATAATGACGTTGAGCAGGCCGTTGATCCACGCCACGTCGGTGCCGGAGCGCTGGCGGAGCCAGAGGGTGGCGTCACGGACGATGTCGATGCGGCGCGGGTCGATGACGATAATGTCCGCACCGCGGCGGTGGGCGTCACGGATATAGGTGGCGGTGACCGGATGTGTCTCCGTGACGTTGGCCCCCGTAATGAGGATGCAGTCGGCCTCGGCGATCTCGGGAATTGTGTTGGTCATCGCCCCGGAGCCAAACGCCGCTCCCAGGCCGGCGACGGTTGGGGCGTGGCACAGGCGGGCGCAGTGGTCGACGTTGTTGGTGCCGATGCCGGCGCGCATGAACTTCTGAAAGAGGTAGTTTTCCTCGTTGGAGCACTTGGCGGAGGCGAGCCCGGCGATTGCGTCGGGGCCGGCGGCGCTGCGGATCTCTTTGAAGCGCGTTGCGATCAGGTCAAACGCCTCGCTGAGGGAGGCGGGAACCAGCTCGCCGTTGCGCCGGATGAGGGCGGTATCAAGCCGTTCCGGGGAGTGGATGAAGTCGTACCCGAACCGCCCTTTGACGCACAGACGGCCGTCGTTGGGGGGTGTCTCCACGCCGCGAATCCGGACGATACGGTCGTTTTTGACGTGTACGTCAAGCTGGCACCCGACACCGCAGTACCCGCAGGTTGTCTGTACGTGGCGTTGGATATCCTTGGCGCGGACGCGCTCCACCAGCGCTTTTTCCGTGAGGGCGCCGGTGGGGCACAGCTGCACGCACTCGCCACAGCCGTCGCAGCTGGAGCGCGACCACTGCATAAACTCGGGGGAGACGAAGGTGAAGCGGCCGCGGTGCATCATGGAGAGGACCTGTTTGCCCTGAATCTCGTCGCAGGCGCGGACGCAGCGCTCGCACTTTATGCAGAGCGCCGAGTTGAAATTGAGCACCGGCGAAGACGTATCGCGGTTGCGGGAGCCGGGGGCCAGCTCGGTGGGGATGGTGCGGTTTTTGGTGGCGCCGATCTCGTAGTGGTAGGAGAGGTCCTGCAGTTCGCAGGCGCCGTCGGCGTCGCAGACGGCGCAGTCCATATCGTGGTCGGTAAGGTGGAAATCCAGGTTGATGCGCCGCAGCGACTCG
>JAQIBO010000095.1 GCA_027859055.1 Spirochaeta sp. | reverse complement strand
GCAGGACACGGTGCGTAGCAAGTCCCGTCTCCGGTATAAGGCGCGTATCGCAGCAAAGCGAGAAACGCGCCGACAGGAACGCGCCGACAACCGCCGTAGCGATTCGGCGTCAGCCGATATCGCAGGCGGTCTCCATGATCGCGGGACTTGTGGCGGAAGGTCGTGTTATTTTGGCACGACGGGGATCCTGGGACAGCGTGATCGCCAGGTGCTTAGCTCAATAGGTGTAAGGGTTCAATGGCCTCAAGGGTTTCTTTTTCCGAACGTTCCGTTTTGTGGAGATCGCACCGCAATTGCAGGTTCATCCAGAATCCTGGACTCGTCCCGAAGTACCGGGCAAGTCGAAGTGCCGTAGAAGCGCTTATAGAACGTTTGCCGCGTACGATCTCATTGATCCGCTGGAAAGGGACGTGAATTGCGTCTGCCAGCTCCTGCTGCTTGAGCCCCATCGGTAGGAGGAAATCCTCTCGAAGCACTTCGCCTGGCTGAGTTGGTTCTCTATTAGTCGGAACTCGTACCATATTCACCTCACTCATCGTGATAATCGGTCACTTCTACATCTGTGGGTTCGCTGTCCCGCCAAAGAAAACAGATCCGATACCGATCGTTGATCCGGATGCTGTATTGTCCCGACCGCTCACCTGACAATTGCTCGAGTCGGTTACCAGGCGGGATACGCAAGTCTTCCAAACGTTCCGCTGAATCCAACGCATCAAGTTTTCTGGTCAGGATCTTCCACAACGACTCAGGGCACGCCTTACGAGCTCCTTTTGTGTTGCGCCCGTTGAACAAGTCTTCGCTGGAACGGTCCCGAAATGACTGAATCACTCGTTTCAATATAGCATGCAACACATGCTATATCAACGCTGAATAGGTCTCCTATCGCCACGATGGTGGGAGTAGGCGTACTGCGTCGTCGATCGTGTCGGTTTGCGCAAGAACAGCGTTTTTCTTCGAAGTTGTTTCTGATAGTGTCTCGGGAGGTAGACGTAACATCGCGCTGAACCGCCGCAGTGATTCGGCGTCAACCGATATCGAAAAGGACAAACAGACATGAAAGATTCAGACGTGACATTGGACCTCCTCTACTTCGATGGATGCCCATCCTACAGACAGGCCTGGAACGACATCCTCGACGTGCTCGTGGAGGAGAAGATAGACGCCTCGGTTCGGCTGGTCGCCGTGGAAGATATGGACAGTGCGAGGGAGCTTCAATTCGCCGGGTCCCCTACCATCAAGGTGAACGGCAAGGATCTTGAAGACTACCAGGGCGAAGGGGTCTTGGCGTGCCGACTTTACAAGGGAAATGACGGTAAGGGCTGGCCAAGCAAGGAACTCCTGCGCGACCGGATCAGGGGCGTCCTGTAGGACATATCGCCTGTTATCATTTTGAGGAAGTAATCGCGGCGGGAACGAACTACGCTGCCTTCTTGCGGGACCGCTTCGGCCGATGGGACGCTTTACGGTACACCGGCTTGCCCTTCCGATACGCGAGAATAATCGGCCACGCGTCACCGAATGCCGGATAGCGTATGACGTCGATGTGAACGCACTTCATTACATAAATATAGCGAACGTTGCACGGAAGTTCAATAACTTTGTTTCTTCACTAATATCTATGAATCGATCACGGAGCCCTGACCAGCGCTCAATGGTGCGAACGATTGGTGTCATATAGTCACAACCACTTCCTGGCTGTTAGACTGTTTCCGCGGAGGATTGGGAGTAATTGAGTAGTCGAACAAAAAATGAGAATAGCAAGTCACTGGAATCCTGGATTTGGGACGCGGCCTGTTCCATCCGTGGTGCCAAGGACGCACCCAAATACAAGGACTACATCCTCCCCCTTATCTTTACCAAGCGCCTCTGTGACGTCTTTGACGACGAGCTCAACCGCATCGCCGCTGAGGTTGGTTCGCGCAATAAAGCGTTCCAGCTTGCCACAGCCGACCACAAACTCGTCCGGTTCTACCTTCCGCTGATACCGGAAGACCCCGACCAGCCGGTCTGGTCTGTTATTCGAAAGATCTCCGACAGGATTGGCGAGGTGGTCACTACCCACATGCGCGCGATCGCCCGGGAAAACGCGCCCCTTCAGGGGATTATCGATCGCGTCGACTTCAACGCCACCACCCACGGCCAGCGTGATATCGACGACGACCGTCTCTCCAACCTGATAGAAGCGATCAGCACCAAACGCCTCGGGCTACACGACGTCGAATCGGACATCATCGGCAAGAGCTACGAGTACCTCATCCGCAAGTTCGCCGAGGGCGGCGGACAGAGCGCCGGTGAGTTTTACACCCCGCCCGAGGTTGGCGCCATCATGTCCCGGGTGCTGCAACCAGAGCCCGGTATGACCGTGTATGACCCGTGCTGCGGTTCGGGCGGTCTTCTCGTAAAGCTTGAGATCGCTCTGGAAGACGGGGATACAGGAGATAAGCCCGCCCCGCTCAAGCTCTCCGGTCAGGAATACACCGCCGACACGTGGGCGATGGCCAACATGAACATGATCATCCACGACATGGAAGGTGAGATCGAGATCGGTGACACCTTCAAGACCCCCAAGTTCCGGAGTCCCAACGGCAAGCTCCGCACCTTTGACCGCGTCGTGGCCAATCCGATGTGGAACCAGGACTGGTTTACCGAGGCCGACTACGACAACGACGAGCTCGACCGTTTCCCCACCGGGGCCGGTTTCCCCGGCAAGTCGTCCGCCGACTGGGGCTGGGTACAGCACATGCACGCCAGCCTCAATGACCGGGGCCGCGCGGCGGTCGTCCTCGATACCGGTGCCGCCTCTCGCGGATCGGGCAACGCCGGCACCAACAAGGAAAAGACCGTCCGTCAGTGGTTTGTCGAACACGACCTTATTGAGAGCGTGCTCTACCTGCCAGAGAACCTCTTCTACAACACCACCGCCCCGGGTATCGTGCTGTTCCTCAACAAAGCCAAGCCGAGTCAGCGCACAGGCAAGGTCTTCCTCGTCAACGCCAGCCAGGTATTTGAGAAAGGTGACCCCAAAAACTTCATCCCCGACGACGGCATCCAGCGCATCGCCAACACCCTCATCGGGTGGACGGAAGAAGAGAAACTCAGCCGTATCGTTGATCACGCCGAGCTCAAGAAAAACGACTACAACATCTCCCCCAGCCGCTACATCCACACCTCCGATGCCGAAACCTACCGGCCAATTGAGGAGATCGTTGCGGAACTGGACGCGCTTGAGGCTGAGGCCCGGGATACGGACGTGGCCCTGCGCGGAATCCTGAAGCAACTGGGGTTTGGTGGATGAAAAAGAAGGCCACCACTGCCAAAATCAATGTCCAGGGAACCGAGATCGCGGTCATCAGGCGACAGGACGAGGACTACATCTCACTCACCGATATGCTAAAAGCCAAGGACGGCGAGTTCTTCATTTCCGACTGGTTGCGCAACCGCAATACCGTCGAGTTTCTCGGTATCTGGGAGACCGTTCACAACCCCACGTTTACTTCCGGCGTATTCGCCACAATTAAAAGTCAGGCCGGGTTGAAC
>JAQIBO010000078.1 GCA_027859055.1 Spirochaeta sp. | reverse complement strand
GTCCTGCGCCAGTTTCGCCCGTCGATCCCGACGGAGGACACGGCGTTTCTGTTTGTGTTCAACAGGAACCGCGGAGAAAACGCGGATCTCGAGCGCGCCCGCGCGTCCCTTCTTTCGATAGAGGCGGTCCACGGCCTGCCCTGCGCGGGGATTATCAACAACACCCACATGCTTTCCGAAACCACATGTGACCACCTCCGCGCCGGTGATCATGCCGCACGGGAACTGGCCGCGGCGGTGGGCGTGCCGGTGGTGTATTACGCCGCGACCGCGGCACTTTTCGCCGAATGCAACGACGATTTTGCCGGAGCTCCCCTGACAATCGGATCAGTCCTGCGTCAGGAATGGATGAATACTGGAAACGACCATACCAACAGGAGGTAACGGATATGCCCAGAGGATTCGTAACATTTGAAGATGACCGCTGCAAAGGGTGCGGCCTGTGTGTGGACGCCTGTCCCAAAAAAATAGTGGCCCTCGACGGAAGCAGAATCAACTCCAAGGGATACAATCCCGCCTATGTCACCGACATGTCGGCGTGTATCGCCTGCGGGTTTTGCGCGATGATGTGCCCCGACGTGGTGATTCGGGTTGAGCGTACAGACAAGGAGAGTGCGTAATGGAAAAGGTGTTGATGAAAGGTAACGAAGTGGTCGGCGCCGCGGCGATCCGCGGTGGATGCCGCTATTTCTTCGGATACCCGATAACCCCGCAGAACGAAGTTCCCGAGTACATGTCCCGGGAGCTGCCCAAGGTTGGCGGTGTGTTCCTGCAGGCGGAGAGTGAAGTTGCGGCGATCAACATGGTCTACGGGGCCGCCGGCAGTGGCGCCCGCGTGATGACATCGTCTTCAAGCCCCGGAATCGCCCTCAAACAGGAGGGAATCAGTTATATCGCCGGGGCGGAGCTGCCCTGCGTTATCGTCAATATGATGCGCGGCGGCCCCGGGCTTGGCGGAATCCAGCCGGGCCAGGCGGATTACTTCCAGGCCACTCGCGGGGGCGGGAACGGAGATTACCGGCACATCGTGTATGCGCCGGCGAGCGTTCAGGAAACGGCGGATATCATGACCGAATCGTTCGACGTCGCGGATCAGTACCGGATTCCCGTTATGGTCCTTGGCGACGGTATGATCGGTCAGATGATGGAACCGGTCGAGTTTCGTGATCCGCCGAAACGGGAGCTCCCATCGAAAGAGTGGGCCGCCACCGGGACCGATGGACGCCGGAGCCCCAATATCATCAATTCGCTTTTTCTGAAGCCGGAGGAGCTTGAAGAGCACAACATCAAGCTGGCTGAAAAACACCGCCGGATCGAAGAGGCGGAAGTCCGGTGGGAGTCCCACCAGATCGAGGATGCGGAGGTCGTGTTTGTGAGTTACGGGACTTCTGCCCGGATCGTTCGCAACGCCGTGGAGATCCTGCGCGAAGAAGGAATCAAAGCGGGGCTCATTCGGCCGATCACGCTGTGGCCGTTTCCGTTCGCCGCATTCGAGGAGATCGGACCCGATGCAAAAGCGCTCATTTCCGTCGAGATGAGCATGGGACAGATGATCGATGACGTGAAAATCGCCGCTGCCGGACGGTGGCCCGTCGGGTTTTACGGTCGAAGCGGTGGAATGGTGCCGGACCAGCACGGCGTGGTCGAAGCGGCACGGGCATACCTCAAGGAGGTGCAGTGATGGCTGTTGTATTTGAAAAGACCCGCGGGCTGACCGACAAGGAAACGCACTACTGCCCGGGTTGTACCCATGGAATTATTCACCGCCTTGTCGCTGAGGTTCTTGAGGAGATGGAGCTCCTCGACCGGACCGTCGGGGTCGCACCGGTCGGCTGCTCTGTTCTCGCATATGACTACTTCAACTGTGACATGCACGAGGCTGCTCATGGTCGCGCGCCGGCGGTCGCGACGGGGATTAAACGTGTGCTCCCGGACCGGACGGTATTTGCCTACCAGGGTGACGGAGACCTGGCGTCGATCGGGACCGCCGAAATCGTACACGCGGCGCATCGTGGAGAGAAGATCACCGTTATCTTCGTCAACAACGCGATTTACGGGATGACCGGCGGACAGATGGCGCCGACGACGCTCATTGGCCAGAAGACAACCACCAGCCCCCTCGGTCGAGAGGAAAGCCACTCAGGCAATCCGATTCGCATCGCCGAAATGTTGGCGACGATCGACGGAGCCCGCTTCATTGAGCGTACATCGGTACACAACCCGAAGGCGGTCCGCAACACGCGCAGAGCGATCCGTGACGCGTTTACCACGCAGCAGAAAGGTCTCGGGTTTTCGATGGTTGAGGTCCTCTCGACGTGTCCCACCAACTGGGGAATGACACCCCGGGACGCCCTCGGGTGGCTGGAAGACGATATGATTCCCTACTTTCCGTTGGGGAATTTTCGGAACGTGGAACAGGAGACCGAGGCATGAAGGTAACAAAGATCATTTGCGCCGGGTTTGGCGGGCAGGGAGTTATGTCGATGGGGCGGCTCATCGCGTATACCGGAATGCTGGAGGGGCAGGAGGTCTCCTGGCTTCCAAGCTATGGGCCGGAGATGCGTGGCGGCACCGCAAACTGCAGTGTCATCGTCAGCGATCACCCGATCGGGTCCCCGGTCATTTCGCGCGACGCCAACGCGGCGATCGTGATGAATCTTCCGTCGATGCGCAAGTTTGAATCGGAACTTGTCGACGGGGGACTCCTGGTGGTGAACAAGTCACTTATCGAAGCGGATCCCGACCGGACCGGACTCACCGTTCTGGATGTTGCGGCAAATGAAATCGCCGCCGAACTGGGCAACGCCAAGGCGGCGAACATGGTGATGCTCGGGGCGTTCGTCGGGTCCACCGGACTGTTTTCCCTTGAGAGCGTGGTTGAGGCACTCAAAAAGGTGTTCGGTCCGAAAAAAGCGGCGTTTCTGGAACTGAACCGGAACGCCCTGTACCGGGGTTCCGAAATGGCCGGCCACCCGGTCTCCTGAGAGGTGGGCATGGCTTCGTTCTCATTTTCTCTTCTGGAACAGCCGTTCTCCCGACCGGTCCCGATTGCGGTTGCCGCAGCGGCGGAGGCCGATGTGCTTCGTGCGGTTCTCGGTGCCGCCGAACGCGGCATTGTGGTTCCGCACCTGGTGGGGGACGCCACCAGAATTCGACAGATCGCCGAGGAGAACCGATTAAACCTTGACGGGGCCACGATCGTTGACGTGGCCGAACCCGCCGACGCTGCCGAGGTGGCGCGACGGGCGGTAGCACTTGTGTCCACCGGGGAGGCCGCGATGCTCATGAAGGGCCTGATGGACACATCCGCGCTCTTGAAGGCGGTCCTGGACCGCACTGCAGGGCTCCGTTCCTCCGGCGTCCTGAGCCATCTCGCAATGTTCGAGCTGGAGGGGTTTCCCCGTCCCCTGGCGATTACCGATGCGGCGATGAACATCGCCCCGGACTACGAAACCAAGCGGGCGATCCTGGAAAACGCCGTTCGCTTTCTCCACCAGCTCGGGTACGAGGAACCGCGGGTTGCGGTGCTGGCGGCGAAAGAAAAGGTTAACGACAAGATGCCTGCCACCGTCGACGCGGCCGCATTGGCGGAGAGTGCGCGGCGCGGTGAGATCACCGGCTGTCTGGTCGATGGTCCCTTCGCCCTGGACAACGCCGTCTCCCCGGAGGCGGCCCGTATTAAGGGAATCAGCTCTCCCGTCGCCGGCAATGCGGATATCCTGGTTGTGCCCCGGATTGAAAGCGGTAACATTCTGTACAAGGCGTTGGCGTTTCTCGCCCCATCGCGGAACGCCGGGGTGATTCTCGGAGCACGCGCGCCGATCGTGCTCACCAGTCGCGCCGACTCGGAGGACGCCAAGACGCTTTCCATCGCCCTTGCTGCGTGGGCTGCCGGCTGATCACCGAACTGGACTGATCACCGAACCGCGCTGATCAGGTCCTCCGCCGGTCTATCCCCGTCCGCGGATCTCCGCCGCCAGCCGTTGGAGTGATACGCGAGACCCCATCGCCAGCATCGCCGCAGCGGTTGTCCGCGCCTCGGTGAGATCCTGGTCGGCGATGAACCGGGCGATGGGATGGAGGTGCTCCGCGTCGACGCTGAGGTGCCGGATGCCGATGCCCAGAAAGAACAGCACCATCGCCGGGTCGGCTGCGCTGGCGCCACACACCGATATGGGGATACCCGTTTCCTCCCCCGCCTCGCACACCCGCTTGAGCGAACGGAGCACCGCCGGGTGCATGCGACGGTAGATATCCGCAACGCGATGGTTTGTGCGGTCGGCGGCAAGGGTGTACATGATCAGATCATTGGTCCCGATAGAGAAGAAATCCGCCGTCCGCGCGAGCTCGCCCGCTATTTCAACGGCGGCGGGCAGTTCAATCATGACCCCCAACGCCGGTGCGGGATGACACGGGATGTCTCGCCGGTGCAGTTCGGCGATACACGCCGTAACCTCTTCGCGGGCGGCAAGGAACTCCTCCATGCTGCCGATCATCGGGAACTGTATGCCGATCTGCCGATCCGCACCGGCGCGGAGCATCGCGCGGATCTGGTCGCGAAATATCTCTCGATGGCCGAGGAGAAAGCGGATACCCCGATACCCGAGAAACGGGTTGTCCTCCCGCCCGACCTGTGAGCTCAACAGCTTGTCGCCTCCGAGATCGAGGGTCCGAAAGTGCACCGTACCGCCGGGAGTTTCATCGACAACGTGGCGATAGACGGTGTATTGCTCCTCTTCGGTGGGAAACCCGTTCCGGATCAGAAACGGAATTTCGCTGCGATAGAGCCCGACGCCATGAGCCCCGAGGAGATGAGCGGCTCGGGCGTCCTTGACGAGGTTCACGTTCGCCGACAGGACAATGGCGCTGCCGTCCTTCGTGAGCAGCGGAGACGGGATCGTTCCTTCATGACGGGCGATCGCCGCCTTGCGGACCGAGACACGTCCAAGGTATGCGGTTTGAACCTCCGGCGAGGGGCCGATGATTATCTTGCCGTCTTCGGCGTCGACAACGATCTCCGTACCGGTGGGGATGGAAAAAAGACGCGGATCCGCCGTTGCGACGAGTGGCAGGTCCAGGCTTTGCGCCAGGATCGCAACGTGTCCCGTTGCACCACCACCGGAAAACACCACTCCCGCGGCGTTCTGGAGATAGAGTTTCACCAGTTCCGACGGAAAAATCTCCTGTGCCGCAATGACCCGGCCGTGATAATCGCCCTCCTGCTCGGTGGCATTTTCGATGTTGTGTACGATGCGATTACCCAGATCCTGGACGTCCTGCGCCTTCTCCTGAAAACGCGGGTCGGGAATGGCGGAAAAGCGCCGGCAGAACTCGTCCACCACCGTCCGCACCGCCGCGATCGGGTCAACTTTCTCATCCTCGTTCAGACGGCGCATCTGGCCGACGAAACTGTCGTCACTGAGCATCAGCAAGTGGGAGCTGAAAATCATCGCCGCCACATCAGAAAGTGTCTGATCCACCTGTTGTTGCAACTCCTGTAACTGCCGGGTGCTGAGATCGATCGCCTCCGCCAGAGTGCGGTAGGCAACACCGGAATGGGGGTTTCGCCGTTCGTCCAGGTATTCCAGACGGCCGACGGCGATACCGCGGGAGGCGCTGGTGCCCTGAATCAGACCCGATTCCAAGGGCCCGGTCCGTCCGATCGGCAGTCCCCGCTCCCCTTCGTGCAGTTCGTATAACGCGGCAGCGTTTTCCAGTGTCACCGCCAGATGGGACGCAATTGCGCGCAGCGCCTGGGTAATCTGGTTGTCCACGGGCCGTGGGTCTTCGTACTGCAGCGTCAGAACCCCGATTCCGAGGTCGTTGCGCTTTCTCGGGACACCGATAAACGCGGGATAGCGCTCCTCTCCGAGGTCCGGGATCGTTTTGTTCTGTCCGGAGGTCAAGGCGTCTTTTTCCAGGACCGCCGTATTCTGCTGAAACGCGTATCCCGTGAGCCCTTCGCCGGCGGCAAGCCGGACCGTTCCCACCAGTTCGGGGTTGAGACCGTCGGTGGCGCGAAGGACGAGCTCGTCCTGTTCGACGTCGTACAGGTAGATGGAGCACACCTGGGCGCCCATGTGTTGCGCCACCGTCCGTACCAGGTTGGAAAGGAAGTCGTCGATCGTACTTCCGCGCCCGAGCAAACGGGAAAGATCCGTGACCGCGTCTATTAATGCGAGTCCGTCAAATTGATTCACGTCCTATCGTACCGCATATTCGGCATTGGTGACAGCGTGAAAAATGTGCAAAAACCGGGTTTCGTGAGTTCCGCGCTGCGCCTGTCGGCGCCGGCTGTTACCGGCGTCGAATAACAGATACCTCGGGACGGACGTTGCGGAACTGAGGCATCGCCATGCCGATATCTGCGCCGATGTAGGTCGGATCGGTGACGATGTAGGTTTCCCCGTGGACACGAACGCTGTCTCCCGATACCCCGAGGCGCCGCTGCGGCACCGCAACGGCGAGATGCCCGGGATAGCGCAGCATCGCCACGTCGTCCCACCCGAGAACTTCCCGGAGCAGGAACGCGTACAGAATTGACCGATCATCACAGTCGGAGCGCCGGTAATAGAGAATCTCTTCCGGTGCCTGCCACTTTTCCACGCCAAATTGCTCCTGATCGGTCTGGTACGGAAATGCCGTCTGAACGAAGCGCAACAGCATGTTGGCGGCGTCGGCGGGGGTTCGGCCCGCGACGAGGGAGCCCATCTCCCGCACCAGCGCTTCCCGTGTTTCGGAACTTGTCGGGGGAAAAAAGTGAACCCACCAGTCGGTGTAGGGAT
>JAQIBO010000075.1 GCA_027859055.1 Spirochaeta sp. | reverse complement strand
ATACCATTACAGCCGGTTGATCTCGATTTTGCGAGTTCGCTGCCAAAGGTGTAGGAAAACCCATGCGTTGATCCCCTCGTTCTCGGTGCCGGGAACCTCGATAGGCATGGACGAGATTGAATCGTTCATCTTCAAGCGAGCTGGAGGCGCATCGCGCATGGAGGCCGGTGCATTATTAAGATTTCACTGTTTTGGTGAGGACTATCTGCGATCGCTGGAGCGACGAATCCTGGCGGGAATCCATCGGGCCAAAGCGCTGTTTCTCGAGTGGGGAGACCACAGGCTGCCCCCCTGGCAATGGCTCATCGATGCGGCCGAGAGATCTGCTCATCCGGTGTATCGGCTCAACAGGCTGAGCATTGCCGCCGGGTGGGGCGCGATATTCTGTGCCCTCGCTTCCGGCGCCGGTCGGCGCACCACCAAAGCGGGTGCCGGCAGTTCACATGATATAGCCTCTGCCCGGATGCCGGGGCAGCCCATAGACTCCGGATGAATACCAATTTCATCAGGAGGATAAAACGATGATCAATGAATCTCATCGGGAAGAACGTCGACAGGCAGTTCTGGAGTTTCGCTATGGCGTTGTTGCTGAGTTGGCAAATCCATATCTCGACCACGGGGCGTTAAAAGAAGCAATCCGGGAGAAAGCGAGGCGAACCTACGACATCCCTTATTCCCGGAAGACGACGATTACCGAAGCGTGTATCAGAAAGTGGCTCTCGGCGTACCGGAAATACGGCAGAGAGGGATTGATGCCCAAGATCCGCGCCGACCAGGGAACCAGTCGTGTTTTGAGCGTGGAAGAACAAGCAGCCTTTCTTGAAGCGCTCGCAAAACATCCGAAACTGACCGCCGGAGCGGTCTACCGGAAACTACTGGATGACCAAACGATTTCTACGCGGATTTCTTCCTCCGCGCTCTCCCGGATCGTTGTTGCCGCCGGGATGAGCCGGAATGAGCGTCTCCAGGAAGCGGTGAAGGACAAGAACCTCAAGTTCGATTTCTTTGCCCCGTTGGAATGCGTACAAGCAGACTGTATGCACGGGCCATTGGTACCGAATGATACCGGAAAGCGCGAAAAAGCGATTCTTCTGGCCTTCATCGACGACGCCACACGGCGGATCATATACAGCGAGTTTTCATTCACAGAGCGATCGCTGGTTTTCGAACAGGGACTCCAGCATATCCTGGCGACACACGGACGAATCGGCCGAGTATACGTCGATAACGGCGCGACTTTCGTCTCCAGCCAGACCAAACGCATCCTGGACAGCCTCCAGGTGCTTCTGGTGCACTCAAAGCCGGCAAGACCCCAAGGACGTGGAAAAATAGAACGTTATTTTCGCACCGTGCGGGATTCGTTTCTCCGTCCGATGGATACCGACTCGCTGAAAAGCCTGGCGGATCTCAATGCCCGGTTTCATACCTGGCTTGAGAGTGAGTATCACCGCAATCCCCACCGGGGACTGAACGGGAAAACACCGCTTGAGGCGTGGCTTGAAAAGGCGCAGCACATCCGCACCCTTGATCCCACGGTAGACCTGGAGACGATCTTTTTCCACGAGGAGTACCGGAAAGTACACCGGGACAGCACGATAACGATCGCCGGAACCCTCTACGAAGTCCCCTCGATTCTGATCGGGAAAAAGGTGAAATGCCGCTTTGATCCGCATCGACCGGTACGACGAGTTCATATCACCCACGACGGGAAAGACTTCGGAGAGTGTCGGGTCGTGAATACCTATGCCAACACCAAGGTGTCTAGAAGCGACGTTTCTCGCGACACGATTGAGGAGATCGCACCGGTATCACATCCCAATGTTCAAGCCGGGCTTTCCGCCTCGCGATCGTTCTGTGGAGGTCAGTAATGACCCGGGAGATGCTCAGCCACTTCAATCTCAGTACACATCCCTTTTCCAAGGAAATTCCTACCGACCAGCTCTTGACGTTACCCTCGATTCACTCGGCATTGAAAACGCTTGAACTATTGGTGGAGACAAAAGGGATCGGATGCCTCACCGGAAAATCGGGAACGGGAAAAAGCTGTCTGATACGGATGCTGATTGCCGGCATGCATACCGGATTGGTTAAACCCCTTTACCTGTGTCATACCTCAATCGGGGTGATGGAGTTCTATACGCATCTGGCAACCGCCCTGGGGCTTCCTCCAGCAGGGCGCCGGGCGGTAATGTTCCGATCGGTACAGGAACGAGTCTATTCGCTGCATCGCTCAAGCCACATCCACACCGTGGTGATCGTGGACGAGGCACACCTGCTTTCCAACGAGATCCTCAAAGAGCTCCGACTGATTGCTAACTTTGAAGTGGACTCGGTGAACGCCATGACGATTCTCTTGTGCGGACAGGAATCGCTGTTACAGAAGTTCGGGCTTTCCATCCTGGAATCTTTGGCCAACTCGATCACACTCTCCGTTTCCACCGACGGACTGCCCAAGGAGGAAACGTTTAGTTACGTGGAACAGCGAATTGCCGCCTGCGGCGGCAATCCAGCGATGTTTACCAAGGGGGCCCTCAACCTGATTCACCAGGCATCGGTGGGTGTTCTTCGTTCCATCGGAACGATCGCGGCCGCGGGTATGGGAAAGGCGTATGCCGGCGATTCTCCGACCGTTGAGACCGAGCATGTCCAGGCGGTGATTTCGCGATAATACCAG